>JAASTB010000205.1 GCA_021767625.1 Wenzhouxiangella sp. | reverse complement strand
ACGAAATGGCGCATGGCGTTCATCGCCTCCCAGACGGTTTCGCCCTCTCGCATGCTCAGGGCGTTCGCGTCGCACCAGCGCTGGGCCGGTTCGGTCTCGTCGGCGGCGAACAGTTCATGCAGGTGCACTGTGCCCGCGTAGTAGCCGCGCGCATCCACCAGGTAGGCCTCGGACGAGCCGGCCTCGACGATGGCATCGCGTGCCTGACGCACTGTCGCGTCGCTCTCCACGGTGACGTAGTCCTCGGAAAGAAGTTCGCTGATGGCGTGCGTCCGGAGGATCGCCCGGCTTCTGCCGCCGGAGAGATCGTGCCCGCGCTCGGTCAATTGCCGGTCGAACAGCGAGCGGCCGAAGTATCGGGATGCGACCAGGTTGGCCAGGGCGACGCTGGCCAGGGCCGCGATGGTCAGCGGGTAGCTGGCGGTCAGCTCGAAGACGATGATGACGGTGGTCAGGGGGGCCCCGATCACCGGCGCGGTCACGGCGACCATTCCGCAGACGGAATAGACCACCAGCGCCGAAAGGTCCAGCCCCAGCAGCGAGCCGACGAGGCTGCCGAACAGCGCCCCGAACAGGCTGCCGATGACCAGTGCCGGGCTGAACACCCCGCCGGCAAAGCCCATGCCCAGGCACCAGGCCGTGGCCAGCAGCTTGAGCGTGAGCACCAGCAAGAGCTCCCAGTGGCTGAAAGCGCCCTCGATGAAGGCCAGGCGCAGGGTCTCCGAGCCCATGCCCAGGATATCGGGCATCCACAGCGCGGCCAGACCGAGGCCGAGGCCCGCCATTGCCGGGCGCAGCACGGCCGGCACTTTCATCCGACCGGCCAGGCGCGCCATGCGCAACAGCGCCGACATGTAGGCGACCGCCACCCCGGCGCTGGCCACGCCCAGGACGACGAAGAGCCCGAACTCCCAGAGATGCGCCACTTCGGCCTCGGCCACCTGGAACAGCGGCGGCTGGGGCCAGATCAACTGGGCGGTGACGTGGCCGAGCACGGAAGCGAAGGCGACCGGCGCGAAGGCACGCAGGGCGAAATGACGGAGCACCACCTCGTGCGCGAAGAGGATGCCGGCGATGGGTGCATGAAAAACCGTCGAGATGGCCGCGGCCACGCCGCAGGCGATGGCGATGTTGTCGCTGGTCGTGCCGGCGCGGAACAGGCGGGCCAGGCCCGATCCCACTGTTCCGCCCATGTGCACCAGCGGGCCGTACTGGCCCACCGAGGCCCCGGAACCCAGCGAGACCAGGCTCGACAGCCCGGTGAGAAAGCCCGTACGCAGCGGCAGGCGGCCCTCCCGGGTCTGGACCGCGGCGATCAGGTCGGCCGGGGAATGCGGGCGCCGGTCCGGGATGAAACGGTGCAGGATGCCGCCGACCAGTCCGCCGGCCGTCGGCACGGCCACGATCGCCAGCGTCACCAGCCAGGCGCGCTCCTCCATCATGCGGCTGCGCGGCGAGATCAGCAGCAGGTCGTTGAGCCAGCCGATGGCGGCTACGAAGCCGTTGGCCAGCATGGCCGACACGATGCCGGCCACGGCACCGAGCAGGACGATGACGGAGACCCGGCGAAGCAGGTCGCCGGGATCGCGTCGAGGGGGAGCCGGTTCGACTGTGTCGTTCACCGGCCCGTGGCTCAACGGACGACCGGGACGCCGAACAGGATCGGGTGCAGCCAGAACGCGAATGCGGCGTACAGCAGCAGCCCCCCGACGATCACGATGACATCGTTGGCTTTCGAGCCGGGCAGCTGCGGAATGGCGCGCTGCGGGCGGTGCTTGAAGGAAATGCGGTCGGCTACCGCCCAGGCCAGGAAGCCGCCGAAGAGCAGCAGGTCGGCCAGGGTGCCGTTGACCAGAAGGTGGGCCAAGGCCCAGGCCTTCACCGCTGCCAGCATCGGGTGCTTGAGCACCTGCTGGATGCGGCCGGGAAAGTAAGTCGCCAGCAGTGCGGGGAACACGAAGAGCATCAGCAGCATGGCCAGGTGGCGCATGAGGGCCGGCGGCTGCCAGAGCCAGGTGGGATCCATCCGCGCCTGGCCGTAGCCGATGACGATCAGTACCAGCCCGGCAATGGCCAGCAGGCTGTAGACACCCTTGAAGGGCATCTCGCCCATCTTCGCGACCATGGCGTCACGCCAGCGCCAGGAGAAGATGCTGATCGAGTGCGTGCCCAGGAAAAGCACCAGGCCGATGACGAGTAGCGACATTGCGAATCTCCCTTGGTGGACGGCACACATTGTAAGGGTGGCGATCGCCCGTGCCACCCGAGGCGGAGAACGGGCAAGCTCCGGACGGGTCGCCGCGGGCGCGAAAGCCCGCTCCACAGGAATTGCCCCGCAGGGCTCAGGGGCGCTCGAGAATCCGCCGCCGGATGATTGCCTCTTCTTCGGGCGTGATCAATCTTTCTTCGAGCAGTTCCTGGAGGAAGCGCAGCTGTTCAAGCTTCCTCGATGCCGGAGTCTCGTCACCGCCCGGACCGGAACCCGATTCCCTCGAGGGCGGAGGGGCTGCGGCATCTGCTGCCAGTCCCCCGGCACGGCCGTCCCGGCCTTCGCTGTCCGGAGATACCTGCTCCCCGCATTCGAGTTGCAGCGACAGGCCAGTGACGATGTCGCTGTCTCCGGGGCGGATGTTCAGTTCCCGGCAGCCGGCCTTGCGCAAGGTGACGACGCCATACTGCGCCATGTCCTCCGAGGCGTAGCTGTTGGGGTAGATGTCGCGCTCGTCGAGCGTCAGCGGCGTGGTGCCGTGGTGTCCGGTGATCGTGATCACCTCGGCGCCTGCCGGGTCGGACTCGACATCGAAGGAGCGGATGCCGGCTCCGTCGATCGCCTCGGCCCGGCCGCCCGCGAGCAGCAGGGAAAGCGCCAGGAGCGACAGCGCAACGGTCGGCTTCGAAGTGCCCATCGTTCGCCCGGGTCAGTAAGCCGCGTCGAAGCCCAGCAGCAGGTAGTGCTCCTGGTCGAGGTGGCCGGTGTAGTAATTGCCCGTTTGCGGATCGTCGTCGAGCAGGTCGACGTTCAGTTCCATGATGCCCTTGAGATTCCGCATGAAGTAATACGAGGCGGTCAGGGTCATGCTGTTGATGTCGATGCCCTCGTAGATGGTGTCGGTGTTGGCGAAGTCACCGGCGTCGGCGTAGTTGTAGAGCGCTGAAAATGCCCAGCGGTCATTGGGGATGTAGTCGATGCCGGCGAAGCCGCCGTCCCAGGAGTATTCCTCATCGGGTGCGGCGTCGAGGAAGCCGTCCCACTCGTTCCACAGGTACTGGGCGTACCAGTACCAGCGCCCGCCGATCGAGCCGGACAGGTCGATGCCGGCAACGCGCTTGTCGGTATTCCTGCCGCTGGTGTCGAGCCCGGCGGGTCCGCCTGCGCCGCGCTGCTTGCCGTCGAGTCCGAACAGGCCGACGGCGACCGGCCCGAGGTCGAATCCGACACGCCCGAACACCGTCTTGGAATTGTCGCTGTCGAACAGGTTGTCGGGGCGGCTGAAGCCGGGGCTGTTGACGTCGAAGTGGGCGGAGATGCCGTTGCCGTTGACAAAGCCCAGCCCGATGTCCAGCGGGCCCACGCCCCGATCGAACAGCACGCCGCGCTCGTAGGTGATGCCGGCCATGCGATAGGCCATGTAGTCCTGAAACGGCAGGCGGACCTCACGCGGGAACATCAGGTCGGAGACCTGGAACTGGCCGAGCATCATGCCGATACCCGAGCCGAAGATGTCGTCGTGGCGGAACCAGGCGTCCTCGACCACGACTTCGCCATTGCCGCCCTTTTCGCCGAAAATGGCGTAGAAGTAGTAGGTGATGTGCTCGCTCAAGGGTGCGCTGGAGAGCATCTTGATCAGGTAGGGTGACTGGAAATCGGTATCGGCCTGTAGCTTCTCGCCGGTGATCGGATCGATGTTGCCGCCTTCGCGGGCCTGGAAGTAGCCCTGGGCCCGGAACGCCAGTGGGGGGTAGTCGGGCAGCTTGAGGCGCTTGTCG
Source organism: Wenzhouxiangella sp. (assembly GCA_021767625.1). Lineage (GTDB taxonomy): Bacteria > Pseudomonadota > Gammaproteobacteria > Xanthomonadales > Wenzhouxiangellaceae > Wenzhouxiangella. Next base: position 620 of record JAASTB010000205.1, on the reverse strand, counting down.
CCGGTGTCGGTCGTGCCCGCGTCCCAGTTGTCGAGCTTGAAGTTGTTGCCGGCGAAGAACTCGCCGAACTGGTTGAGCTTGGGGTAAGCGGCGTGGCAGGCGGCACAGGTCATATCGTACTTGCGCGCAAACTCGGGCATGGCCGACAAGTGGCCCGAGGCCAGCAGGAGGCAGGCTGCTGCTGCCGCTGCGAGCAAATGGCTGGTGCTCTTGGTTCTCATGGTCCGCTCCTTACTGTCGACGATCGGGGCGCGGCATCGATGCGCCTTGTTCCCCAATCGTATTCAGGAACGTCGGTTCAAGAGTTGATCCGGATCACTCAATCGGCAGTTATTCGGCGGAAGATGCATCATGCGGCCGGGCGGGTCGCGGCTGGAGTCCCGGCGAGCCTGGGCGATATTGATCGTTAGGACTTGCCGGGCCGGGCGAAAAGCCGCGCGTTGTTTGCAATGCCGCAAGCGATGAGGGAAGTGGTCGGGGTGACTGGATTCGAACCAGCGACTCCTGCCTCCCGAAGACGAAATGCGGTAGCCCCCGGAGGCAGGAACGGGCGGAGGGCGAGGTTGCCGACCCCCCGTTGGCATAGGGCCGATGGTCTCCGCAGTAGCCAACAATTGGGT
>JAASTB010000204.1 GCA_021767625.1 Wenzhouxiangella sp. | reverse complement strand
CGGCCGGTAGCGGCGGCCGGGCCATCAGGTTAGTCGGCTGGCCGGCCGCCAGCGAGAGGCTGGAGAGGAGGATCAGCAGCAGGGCAGGGACGGTGGAGCGGAGGGCTTGCATAAGAAAGTTCGAATAGATCTCTGGCCCGATTCTAGCAGGACGGCGCCACAAAAGAACCCGCCCGGATGACCGGGCGGGTTGTGGGTTGGCCGCCATTTCGATGGTTCACTTCAATGGGGACTGTGGCGGCCGTCCCGAGGGAGCGATGCACGCTCTGCGAAGATGCGCCGGGAGGAGATCAGTCGTCGTCCTCTTCGTCTTCCTCGTCATCGTCATCGTCGTCATCATCCTCGTCTTCGTCGTCGTCCTCATCTTCGTCGTCTTCATCGTCTTCATCGTCATCGTCGTCGTCGCTTCCGGCGTCGTCGTCATCGTCGCTTCCGCCGTCATCGTTTCCGTCGTCGTTGCCGTCATCGTTGCCGTCATCGTCATCATCGTCGTCGCCGCCTCCCAGCTCGGTGGGGAACTGGACTTCCAGGAAGACGCTGCCGCCCTGTTCGATGGAGATCCACTGGCCAATGGGATCGAAGTCCAGCAGTTCCTTGCCGGCCTCGACCGGGTTGCGGAACTCGATTTCACCTTCGGTGCCATCGTCGCTGGGAACCACCTGGATCTCACCGCGCAGTTGGCCGCCGACCCACAGTTCGTAGGTGCCGGTGTCGAGGTCTTCGATTTCAACGTCGAATTCGACGCGGTCGGAACGCTGCTCCAGTTCGGCATCGCCGCTGGCATCCGGGTCCAGACCGGTGTTGATGAGATCGACTTCGGTTTCGGAGCTTCCGAACGGTGGCGCATCGCTGCTGTCGTCGTCGCCGCCGTCGTCGCCGGGGCCGCCGGTACCGGTGGGTTCGAGCACGGCGCTGAAGAGTACGAGGTCGCCTTCGGCCACTTCGATGAGCGCACCGAGGGGGTCGAAGTCCAGCAGGCGGTCGTCGCCATCCTGCGGGCTGGAGTACTCCACTTCGCCTTCGGTGCCGTCGTCGGTGGTGACCACCGTGATCGAACCGCGGTCGATGCCGTCGACCAGCAGGGTGTAGTCGCCGGCGGGGACGTCTTCGATTTCGACGTCGAAGTCGATGTTGCCCGGCCGCGACTCGTAGTCGGCGTGGCCGGAGCCGAGCGGGTAGACGCCTTCGTTGAGCAGGGAAATGCGGAAGTCCTGGACTGGTGTGGCGCCGCTGTTGTTGTCGGCGGCCGAGCCGGTGCAGTTGACGCCGGCAGAGCTGCTCAGGCGCTCCAGCGGCATCTGGCCCGAGCCGAAGTCGGGGTTGCTGCTCTGCCACGTGGCGGTGCCGGTGTTGCAGTCATCGAAGGTCAGGCTGACCGTGCCGAAGGGAATCAATTCGACGTCGTCGGAGTTGTAGCCGTCGCCGAAGCTGGCGCCGACGGGCTGCGACATCTGAAGGTTCAGGGTGTTGCCCTCAATGTAGTCTTCGCCGACGAGCCAGACCTGGTTGCCGTTGGCGTCGTAGGTGAACCAGAACGCGACGGCGCGTCCGTCGGGCATGACCTGGAGCTGAAAGCCCTGGCCGCTGGCTTCGGGGTTGAACCAGTTGCCGGTGAATCCACCGGAGATCATGATGGCGTGGCTGCTGCCGATCAGCAGGAACGACGCCAGGAATGCGGCTAGCAATTTCTTGGTCGATGTCATTGCAGGTTCCTTGTCTTTGGTTGAATCGGTCTTGGGTTGAATCGTCTTTTCGGACGGTTAAAACGCCCGTTTCGGCGCATTTCATTGGGAATGACGAACGTCGGCGGCGGATTATTCCCCTTGATGGAGAAAAATCGACGTGACGGACGCCACTGACTGTCGTGCTACGGTTCCCCGACACTCTTCGGGAGCCGGTCCACTGAACCCCCGAATCGCGTCGATGTTGGCCTGGAGTGGCCTGGCGGTCGTTGCGCTGGGCCTTGCGCCGTTGGCCAAGAAGATGGCGCTCACCGCCGGCGCGTCGATCCTGCCGGTGGCGTTCGCTACGGCCCTGGTTGCCGCGTTGCTTGCCTTCGGTTGGCTCTTGTTGCGCGGAAAGGCGGAGACGCTGGTCGAGATGCGTCGCGATCAACGCGCGGCCGTTCTGCTCGTCGGCGCGCTGGGCAGCGGCCTGGTGCCCCTGCTGGGTATCGTGGCCATGACTGCGACGAGCGCTTCGAATCGCGCGCTGTTCCAGTCGGCCTATCCTGCGGCGACGGCGCTGGCGGCGAGCCTCTTGCTGGGCGAGCGTCTCCGATCGATCACCTACGTTTTGATCGCACTGGTCTGTGTCGGACTGGTGCTGGTCAACGTCGAATCGAGTGCCGGCCTGGCGCTGGGCTGGCCGTTCTGGCTGCTGCTGGCGACCCTGCCGCTGATCGGCTTGTCGGACGTGATCGCCAAGCGCTCGCTCGCCGATGTCTCGCCTGAAGTGGTCGCCGTCGGCCGGGCGCTCGGCGGGACCTCGATCCTGGCGCTGGCCCTGCCGTGGTTCTTGCCCGAACTGGCCGAAGGCGTCGCCCGCGCCTGGCCCTGGCTGTTGGCCGCCGGTGCCTGCATGGGCGTCTTCGCCGTGGCGCTCTATCACGTGTTCGACCGCACCGAGGCATCCATCGGAGCCAGCCTGGTGGCGATGGCTCCGCTGCTGACCCTGGCGCTGGAGGCGGCCTTGCTGGGCGTGACCATGGCCGCCCTGCAATGGATGGGCTTCGTGCTGGTGCTCGTCGCCATCGTGGCCCTGGCGCGCCGCGCCTGATCGATGTCAACGCAGCACGACCCGGGCAGGCGCATAATCGGTGGACGGCCGACATCGGGTCGGCCGACCCTGCTGATGACGGGAGGTCACCATGACGGGAAAATTCGAGATCTACAAGGACAAGAAAGGCGAATTCCGTTTCCGGCTGAAAGCCAGCAACGGCCAGAACATCCTGGCCAGCGAGGGCTACGCCAAGAAACCCAGCTGCACGAACGGCATCGAATCCGTGCGCAAGAACTCGCAGGTCGAATCGCGCTTCGAGACAAAGCAGTCGGGCTCGGGCAAGTGGTCTTTCGTGCTCAAGGCCTCCAACGGGCAGGTGATCGGCACCAGCCAGACCTATGATTCGGATTCGGGCTGCCGAAACGGTATCAAGAGCGTGGCCAAGAACGCGCCCGACGCGACGGTCGACGATCAGACCTGATTATCCTGTTGCCGGGTCGGCGCGCCCCGCCTCCGGGGCGCGCTCGATCACAGCAGAATCAGGGAAGCCAGTCCCAGGAAAGCGAAGAAGCCCACGACGTCGGTCACCGTGGTGACGAAGGGCCCGGATGCCAGCGCCGGGTCGATCTTGAAGCGCTCGAGCATGATCGGGATGACGATGCCGCCCAGCGCGGCGGCCACCAGGGTCAGCGCCATGGCCAGGGCGATGACTGCGCCGAGCATCGGCACGCCGAACCAGAATGCGGCCACCAGCGCCATCACCACACCGAAGCCCAGGCCGTTGATGGCGCCCACCGTGATCTCGCGCCAGCTTACGCGTATGGCGTTGCGGCGAGTGAGCTCGCGCGTGGCGATGGCGCGCACGGCCACCGTCATGGTCTGGGTGCCGGCGTTGCCGCCCATCGAGGCGACGATGGGCATCAGGACCGCGAGGGCCACCATCTGGTCGATGGTTTCGGCGTAGAGGTTGATGACCATCGAGGCGAAGATCGCCGTGACCAGGTTGACCATCAGCCACACGGCGCGCCCGCGGGTTGTCTGCCACACCGTGTCGGCCAGGCTGGAATCCTCGTCCACACCGGCCAGTCGCAGGATGTCTTCCTCGTGCTCCTCGTCGAGCACGGCCATGGCGTCGTCGATGGTGATCATGCCGGCCAGGCGGCCGTTCTCGTCGACCACCGGCGCCGAGATCAGATGGTAGTGGTTGAACAGGTAGGCGACGTTCGAGGATTCCTCGGTGACGTCGACCGTCCGGAAGCTGGGCTCGGTGATTTCGGTCAGCGGCACCTGGCGACGCGAGGAGAGCAGCCGGCCGAGGGTGACGTAGCCGACCGGCTTCATCGCCGGCGAAACCAGGATCACGTGATAGAACTGGTCGGGCAGGTCGTCTTCTTCTTCACCGCGGATGAAGTCGATGGCCTGTCCGACGCTCCAGTCCTCGGGCACGGCGACCAGCTCGCGCTGCATCAGTCGGCCGGCCGAATACTCCGGGTAGGACAGGGCGCCCTCGACGCCGATGCGGTCCTTGATCTCGAGCGCCTCGAGCAGCCGCGACTGCTGTTCTTCCTCGAGGTCTTCGACGAGCTCGACGACGTCGTCGGAATCGAGGTCGCGGATGGCCTCGGCGACGACTTCCGGGGGAAGGACCTCCAGCAGGGGCTCGCGCACCGACTCGTTGAGCTCGGAGAGCACCTCGCCGCCAATGCCTTCGCCCCAGAGTTCGACCAGGGCCACACGCTCGGGCTGGCTGATCTGCTCGATCAGGTCGGCAACGTCGGCGGCGTGCAGGGGCTCGAGCAGATCGTTGAGCTGGTCGGCGTCCTGGGCCTCGACGGCCTCGATGACCGACTGAATGTGTTCCTGCTCCAGGCCGTCCCCGATCTCTTCCTT
>JAASTB010000014.1 GCA_021767625.1 Wenzhouxiangella sp. | reverse complement strand
GGCGACGGTCTTCGCCGCTCTTGCCCGAGTTCTCACCGGATGAGTCCTTCTGCTGCTTTTGCGGGCCGGAGTCCGACTTTTGCTCGGGCTTCTGCTCGGACTTCTGTTCCGGCTTCTGCTCGGACTTCTGCTCCGGCTTCTGCTCGGACTTCTGCTCGGACTTCTGCTCCGACTTCTGCTCCGACTTCTGCTCCGGCTTCTGTTCCGGCTTCTGTTCCGGCTTCTGTTCCGGCTTCTGTTCCGGCTTCTGATCCGGCTTCTGATCCGGCTTCTGATCCGGCTTCTGATCCGGCTTCTGATCCGGCTTCTGATCCGGCTTCGGTCCGGAGTTCTGTTGGGATTTCTGCGCCTGCTTGTTGTCAGCCGGTCGGCCCTGTCCCTTCTCCTGGTCCTTCTTGTCGTTCTGGGATTGGCCCTGACCCTGTTGGTTGCCCTGGTCCTGGCCCTGGTTGCCCGAACGACCGCGGCGCTTCTTGCCGCCGCGACGCCGACGCTTCTTCTTTTTCTTGCTTCCGCCGTCGGGACCCTGGCCGTCCTGGGAGGGCTTTTGGTTGCCCGGTTGCTGGTCGGCGGGCTTGCCGCCTGTTTTTTTCTTCTTGCCGCGGGATTGCGTCTTCTTCTTCTTGCTGCCGGGCTTGCCCTGGTGACGGTGCGAACTGCCTACGGCCTTGTCGGGACGTTTGCCGCCGTGCTTGTGCGGGCGCGGACGATTGCGGCTGCGCTCGTTGCGTTCGTCCTCGTCGTTGCCGAAGATGCTGTTCCACAGCGACTTGAGCCAGGCGGCGAAGCCTCCGCGTTTGCGTGTCGGGGCCGGCGCGGTTCTCTGGATGCCGCTGACCGCCGCCGGCTCGGGCGCCGGTCCGGGCTGCACTTCGGCCTGGGCCGGCAGCGATTCCAGTTCTTCGCCGGTGGCCAGCGCGTAGCTCGGTTCATCGACGGTTTCGCTGGTGCGCAGCCGCTGGATCTCGAAGCGCGGTGTTTCGAGCCAGCGGTTGGCCACGACCGTGATGCCGACCTTGGTGCGCCCTTCGATTTCTTCGGCGGCCTGGCGCTTTTCGTTGAGCAGGAAGTTGGCCACCTCGATCGGCGCCTGGACGATCACGCGCGAAGTGTGCTCCTTCATGGACTCTTCTTCGGCGAGGCGCAGGATCGACAGCGCCAGCGATTCGATCGAGCGAATGGCCCCGTAGCCGTCGCAGCGCGGGCAGGTAATGTAGCTCGATTCACCCAGCGAGGGGCGCAGGCGCTGACGGGACATCTCGAGTAACCCGAAGCGCGAAATTCGCCCGATCTGCACGCGGGCCTTGTCCATGCGCATCGCCTCGCGCAGGCGATTCTCCACCTGGCGCTGGGCGTCCTTGCTCATCATGTCGATGAAGTCGATGACCACCAGGCCGCCGAGATCGCGGATGCGCAGCTGGCGGGCGATTTCGTCGGCGGCTTCCAGATTGGTCTGCAGCGCCGTTTCCTCGATGTCCGCGCCCTTGGTGGCGCGGGCGGAGTTGATGTCGATCGAGAGCAGGGCTTCGGTGTGGTCGATGACCACCGCCCCGCCGGAGGGCAGCCGGACTTCGCGCGCAAATGCGGATTCGATCTGGCTTTCGATCTGGAAGCGCGAGAAAAGCGGCGTGTCGTCGCGGTAGACCTTGAGCTTGCGCAGGTTGTGCGGCATCACCTGTTGCATGAACTCGCGCGCGTCCTCGAAGACCTTCTCGTCGTCGATGAGAATTTCACCGATGTCGTCGCGCAGGTAGTCGCGCAGGGCGCGAATGATCAGGTTGCTTTCCTGGTAGATCAGGAAGGGCGCTTTCTTGCTGTCGGCCGCTTCCTTGATCGCGCTCCACAGTTGCAGCAGGTAGTCGAGGTCCCATTGCAGCTCCTCGCGCTCTCGGCCAACGCCGGCGGTGCGCACGATGCAGCCCATGCCGCTGGGAATCTCGATTTCCTTGAGTGTGTCGAGCAGTTCCTTGCGCTCGTCACGGGTGATCTGGCGCGAAACGCCGCCGGCGCGCGGGTTGTTGGGCATCAGCACCAGATAGCGCCCGGCCAGGGAAACGAAAGTCGTCAGCGCCGCGCCCTTGGTGCCGCGCTCTTCCTTGTCGACCTGGACGATGACTTCCTGGCCGCCCTGGACGGCGTCCTTGATTTCGACTCGTTCACCGGACTCGAGGGCCTTGATTGCCGCCGGGCTGAAGTACTCGCGGCTGATTTCCTTCATGGAGAGGAAACCGTGACGTTCGGAGCCGAACTCGACGAAGCAGGCGTCGAGGCTGGGTTCGACGCGCGTAATGCGCCCCTTGTAGATATTGGATTTCTTCTGCTCCTGGGCGGGAACCTCGATGTCGAGGTCGAGCAGGGTCTGGCCGTCGGCAATGGCGACGCGCAACTCTTCGGGCTGAGTCGCGTTGATCAGCATGCGTTTCATTATTGTTCCTCCGGCGCTCCCGACCGCCCCGAGGCAGGTGGGTCGCGAGACGAGTGCCGGACTCCGCCCCCTCCGCAATTCGGAGTCGGGGCGGGCAAACCAGCCTGTATCGATTGTCGTCGGGCCACCCGGCCCGGACACTTCGTCGAGACGTCGCGCGCCGGGCGCAACGTGGTCTGGTTTGGCTTGCGGCCGCGCTGGGCGCTGGCCGGCAAATCCTGGCACTCGACCCGGATCCGGTGCATCGGACGATCCGGGAGCGCATAAACTTTTAATGTCAGGCCGCCCGGTGTCTTCTTGCCCTACCGACACTGGCGGCGCACGTTGTTCATCTGCCGGAACCCGAATCCTGGGAAATCGGGTCGCCGCGCAAAATCGAATCGTTCGGGTCCCGCGGGGGACCGCTCCCGTTCCAGGCACTGGCCGGCCCGGGAGTCGAGCAAATGGTTCTGGTGGCGGATGCGCCATCCGGCCGTCGAGGCCTCGCCAACGCCGCTTGTATCGGCATCGACGGATGTGTCAGCATCCGCGATCGGGTTCACGCGGGTTCAAGCCTTGCAACCAGCCTTCCGGCTGTCGCTCGACCACGCATGCGCCTGACCTTGTTATTTTATCATTGATCGTATTGCGACGATAGCCGTGGTCGATCGCCGGATCTTCCCGGCGGGAAGGCCGGCGCAGGACAATTCCGAGGAATCCCGATGAATCAGAGCAAACAGGGCGGAGGCGTCCGACACGTCACCGTCAGCGGCGACCGCTCGGGCCAGCGATTGGACAATTTCCTGATGGCCCAGCTCGGATCGGTTCCCCGCGGCCTGGTCTACCGGCTGGTGCGCACCGGGCAGGTTCGGGTGAACGGACGCCGCGCCAAGCCGATGAAAAAGCTGCAGGCCGGTGATGAAGTTCGGATTCCGCCCGTGGCGAGCCAGGCGCCCGAGGATCGGCGGGTACCCGAGGGCATGGTCGAACGCATTCGCGACTGCATCATCGAACAGGGCGAGGACTTCCTGGTGCTGGACAAACCGGCCGGCGTGGCGGTGCAGGGGGGCAGCGGCCTCAACTGGGGCCTGATGGACGTGTTGTCGCGAATGGGCGAGGGATACCGGCCGGTGCACCGTCTGGATCGGGCCACCAGCGGCGTTTTGGTCGTGGCGCGCAACCATCGGGCGGCGCGGGAACTGCAGAAGGCCTTCTCGGGCCAGGCCGTCGAGAAACGCTACCTGGCGCTCCTCCGGGGCGAACTGGCCGAGGACAGGGTGACCGTCGATGCGCCCCTCAAGAAGGTGCGGGACGCGAGCGGGCAACATCGCGTGGTCGCCTCACCGGAGGGGCAGTCGGCGGTCAGCCACTTTCGCGTGCTCGAGCGCGTCGGCGGTTTCAGCTACGTCGAGGTGCGCATCGAGACCGGCCGCACACACCAGATCCGGGCGCACGCCGCCAGCATCGACCATCCGCTGGCTGGAGACGAGCGGTACAATCACGATCCGGCCCCGGCGGGCCTGAATCGGCTATTTCTCCATGCGCACTACCTGAAGCTGCCCTGGCCGTCGGAACAGGTCTTCTCGGCACCGCTGCCCGAGGAACTGGCCGCCGTGCTCGATCGTCTCCGGTCGGGCGTCTCGTCGGCTTGATACAGGAATCCGCTAGCGAATGTACCAACCCTTAAGCATCTTCGTCGGCCTGCGCTACCTGCGCGCCAAGCGTCGCAATCACTTCATTTCGTTCATTTCGCTCATATCCATGGGCGGCATCGCATTGGGCGTTACGGTGCTGATCACCGTGCTCAGCGTGATGAACGGATTCGAGAAGGAACTGCGGGAGCGCATTCTCGGCATGATTTCGCACGCCACCATCGAGGGCTATGAGCGCCGGCTTTCGGACTGGGAATCGCTGCTCGAGGAAGTGCGGCGGCATCCCGACGTGGTCGGCGCGGCGCCTTACGTGGAGCAGGAAACCCTGATCAAGGGAAGGGGCACGGCGGGTGCGCAGGTTCGCGGTATCGACCCCGGGCTCGAGCCCCAGGTCTCCGAGATCGACGAGTTGATGCGGCACGACGGTTTCCAGGCCCTGGAGCCCGGCGAGTGGCGGGTAATGCTCGGCGCGGGCCTGGCCGCCCGCCTGGGTGTGCGCGAAGGCGACCCCGTCACGATCTTCGCCCCCGAGATCCGCGCCACGCCGGCCGGCGTCGTGCCCCAGGTGCGGCGCTTCGAGGTGGCCGGCATATTCGAGGCCGGCGTTCAGCAGTACGACACGGCGCTGGCCATCGTTCACTACCGCGACGCCCAACGACTGTTTCGACTCGACGAACAGGTCAGCGGTGTCCGATTGAAGTTCGACGACATGATGCGCTCGCGGGCGATCGCCTGGGAATTGAGCGACCAGCTCGGCGGCGTCCACCGCGTGCGGGACTGGACCCAGCAGCACGCCAATTTTTTCCGGGCGGTGCGCACCGAGAAGACGGTGATGTTCATCATCCTGTCGCTGATCATCGCGGTGGCGGCCTTCAACATCATCTCGACCCTGGTGATGGTCGTCACCGACAAGCAGGCCGACATCGCCATCCTCAAGACGATGGGGCTGGGTCCGAGGAAGATCATGGGAATTTTCGTGGTGCAGGGATCGTTGATCGGCGTCATCGGCACGCTGCTGGGTATCGTCGGCGGCGTGGCCCTGGCGCTCAACGTCGAGCAGATCGTAGCCTGGCTGGAGCAGTTCCTGAGTACCGATTTCCTCTCCGCCGAGGTCTACTACATCAGCGATCTACCTTCGGAGCTGCGCTGGGGCGACGTGGTCAAGTTCGGCGGGGTGGCGCTGGCGCTGTCGCTGCTGTCGACCATCTACCCGGCCTGGCGGGCGGCGCGAACCGAACCGGTGGAGGCACTTCGCCATGAATGACATCGTCATCAGCGCCCGGGGACTGACGCGGACTTTTGTCCAGGGGCGCACGGAGCTGAACGTGCTCAAGGGCGTCGATCTCGACATTCGCGCCGGCGAACAGGTCGCCATCCTCGGCGCTTCGGGGGTAGGCAAGAGCACGCTGCTCCACCTGCTCGGCGGCCTGGACAAGCCGACCTCGGGAACGGTGGAGGTGGCCGGCGAGAACATGGCCCGGGCCGATGAAACCCGGCGGGCGGCCATCCGCAATCGCCATCTCGGTTTCGTCTACCAGTTCCACCACCTCCTGCCGGAATTCACCGCGCTGGAGAACGTGGCCATGCCGCTGCTGATCGCTGGCCGCGGTGCGAGCGACGCGAGCCGAGAGGCGACGGCGCTGCTCGAGCGCGTCGGCCTGGGCGATCGACTGACACACAAGCCGGGCGAACTCTCCGGCGGCGAGCGCCAGCGGGCTGCCGTGGCCCGGGCGCTGATCAACCGGCCGGGCTGCGTGCTCGGCGACGAACCCACCGGCAACCTGGACGAGCGCAATGCCGAGCAGGTCTACGGACTGATGCTCGAACTCAACCGCGAATTCCGGACCAGCGTCGTGCTGGTGACCCACGACCCGCAGCTGGCCCGCCGCATGGATCGGCGCCTGGAAATGACCGGCGGTCAGCTCGTGCCCATCGACTGAGCGATGCTCGGCGGGGGCGGGCGCGCGTTACTGGCCTTCGTCGGAGGCTGCCTGCTTGCGTCCTGGCTGCCCTCGCTGCCCGGCATGCCGGCGCTGCTGGCGCTGGCCGCCCTGGCCGGTGTGGGCTGCGCGTTCCGCCGCACCCGGCTGGCCGCCGTTTTTCTGCTCGGAGCGCTGTGGTTCCTGACCGCGGCGCAGTGGCAGATCGACAGCCAGTGGCCCGCCCGGCTGGCCAATGAAACGCGAACCGTGACCGGCACCGTCGTCGGCTTGCCCCAGCGCCACGAGCAGACCGTGCGTTTCGTCCTTTCCGTCGACGAGAACCCGACCGACACCGCGCTGCCCGATCGAATCCGGGTCAGCTGGTATCGCCCCTTCCGGCGCGTCGAGCCGGGTAGTCGCTGGCGTATGGCACTGCGACTGAAGCCGCCCGCCGGGCGCGACAACCCCGACGGCTTCGACTACGAACGCTACCTCCTGGCGCGCCGGATCGGTGCCACGGGCAGCGTGCGCGGGCGTCCGGAGCTTGTCGCCGACGATCCCGGGGAGCGATGGCTGGACCGGCAGCGCCAGCGCCTGTCCGACATCATCCAGTCGGAGACCGTCGATCGCGACGTCGGCGCCCTCAAGCGCGCGCTCGGGGTAGCCGACCGCTCGGCCATGCCGCCGGAACTCTCGATGCGTCTGCGCCAGACCGGAACGGCCCATCTGCTGGCCATCTCCGGGCTTCATATCGGGATGGTGGCCGGCCTTGCCGGATTGCTGGCCGGCTGGCTGGCCGCGCCGCTGTCGCTCGTCGCCGGCCGCCTCGACCGCAGGCGGGTCGGCGTGATTTTCGGCCTGCTGGCCGCGCTGGGATACGCGGGCCTGGCGGGCTTTACCCTGCCTACGCAGCGCGCCCTGATCATGCTCGGCGTCGTCGCCGCGGCGCTTTTGTTCAGGCGAGCCGTTCCGCCGGGCCGGGCCCTGCTGCTGGCCTTGCTCGCCGTGCTCGTGTTCGATCCGCTTTCGCCTTTGTCGCTGGGCTTCTGGTTGTCGTTTGCGGCCGTTGCCGTCCTGGTCTTCGCTTTCGCGTGGCGTCCCTCCGGACCCGGCCAGTGGGTGTCGGGCCTGCTGCGCGCCCAGATGGTCCTGCTGATCGGACTGCTGCCCCTGAATGTCGGTCTCTTCGGGCAGTTCGTGCCCGGCGCCTTCCTCGCCAACCTGGTCGCGATTCCGCTGGTGGGCCTGGTCGTGCTGCCGTCGCTGCTGATCGATCTCGCGACCATGCTGCTCGGCTGGCCGGCTTCGCCGCTCGCCGTGCCCGCCGACATCGGCCTGCGTTTTCTGCTGGCTCTGCTCGAGGGGCTGCAGAACCTGGGCGGAACCCACGTCGCGATGACCGCGGCGGCCGCCTGGGCGATCCCGCTGGCTGCGCTTGGGGCGGCGTGGCTGATCGCGCCGCCCGGCTGGCCGGCACGCGGCCTGGGCGTCGTGCTGCTGTTGCCCCTGGTCTGGCCGGCCGTCGAAGGGCTCGGCGAAGACGAACTGGAGGCCTGGTTCCTGGATGTGGGCAACGGCCTGGCCGTGCTCGTACGAACCGCCGACGAGGCGCTGCTCTATGACACGGGACCGGGCGACGGCGAAGGCTCGGACGCCATTTCGGGAATCCTTCCGGGCGTGCTGCGGACGGTCCGGCTCGACGGTGTCGATCGCGTCGTGATCTCGCATGAACATCGCGGCCATTCGGGTGGCCTGGCTTCAGTGGCGGGCGAGGGCGTTGCGGTTCAGGCTGCCACGGGACAGCTCGGAGCGCCTTGCGCGGCAGGCCGCTCTTGGCGCTCGGGCCGCTGGCGCTTCCGCTTCCTTCATCCCAGCACGGCCCTGCCGGACCTGGGCGGCAATTCTTCCTGCGTGCTGCACGTCTCGGGGCCGGGCGGCGGCCTGCTGCTGACCGGAGGGATCGATGCCGACGTGGAAGCGCGCCTGGTCGCCGAGTGGGGCGGCCCGGCGGCCGACGTGCTCCAGTTGCCTTCCGGCGGTCATCGGGAGGGCGGCAGCCGCGCCTTCGTCGAAGCGGTCTCGCCGGGCACGGCGATCGCCTCGGTGGCACGTCACGACCGTTTCGGTCGGGTTCATGCCGAAACCCGCGAAAGGCTGGAAGCGGGCGGTGTGAGCCTGGTGACGACCGGTCGCTGCGGCGCGATCAGAATCCGCCTCGCACCGGGCGCCTCCCCGAGCATTCAATCCATGGCGACGCTCGCGCCCCGCTTCTGGAAGCCGCGGGCCGGCTGCCCCTGATTGCCGGCGCGGCTACGCGGTTTTCCGGTGAGCGGAGGCGACGAATGAAGGTTAAACCCGTTATCATGCGCGCTGGACAAGCAACGCTCGGGGCAGACTCCGGACATGCTCGAAATCGTCGTCGCGGGTGGATGGTTGATGGTGCCCATTCTGGCCTGTTCCATCATCGCCGCCGCCATCATCATCGAACGCTTCGTGAACCTGCGCCGCAAGCGCGTGCTGCCCGCCGGGATTCTCGAGCGCGTGCGTCAGTGGGCGGCGCAGCGGGAACTCGATCGGCAGCACATCGAGCAGTTGCGGCGCTCCTCGGCGCTGGGCCGCGTCCTGGCCGCAGCGCTGGTCAACCGCAGGCGCGAGCGCGAGGTCATCAAGGACGCGGTCGAGGATACCGGCCGGCACGTCGTGCATGAACTGGAGCGCTTTCTCAACACCCTGGGCACCATTGCCGGCATCACGCCCCTGCTCGGGCTGCTCGGCACCGTGATCGGCATGATCCAGGTTTTCTCGGCCATCATGATTCACGGCGTCGGCGACCCCAACGAGCTCGCCGGGGGCATCTCCCAGGCGCTGATCACGACCGCCGCGGGCCTGACCGTCGCCATTCCCAGCTATTTCTTCTACCGCTACTTCCGCGGCCTGGTGCGTGCCTACGTGGTGGAAATGGAGCAGCAGGCGCTCGAGTTGCTGCACACCATCGAGCGCAAGCGCCCGCAGGCCGCCGGCTGAAGCCAAGGCATGAAACTACAGCAGGAAGAACACGAGGAACCGGAGATCAACCTCACGTCGCTGATCGACGTGGTGTTCCTGCTCCTGATCTTCTTCATGGTCTCGACCACTTTCGAGCGCCAGGCCCTGTTGCGCCTGGACCTTCCCGAGGCCAGTACGGCCGAGGCCGAGACCGTTCCGGAAATCGTGGAGTTCATCGTCACCGACGACGGGCGTCTTTTCGTCGGCGACCAGGAACTGGTCGACGCGCGCCAGGCGACGGTGCAGGCGGCGATCGCCCAGCGCTTTCGTGACAACCCGGAGGCGGTGCTCGTGGTGCGTGCCGACGGGGAGGCGCCGCACCGGCTGGTCGTTCGCGTGCTCGATTCGGCAGCGGCCGAGGGTATCCGAAGGGTGAGCATCGCGGCGGTCGAGGGGGATTCCGAATGAGTGCGCCGACAAGCATGACCGGCGGCCAGGTCTACCGCCGCCTGCTGGGCATGGTGCTCAAGCACCGCCTGATCTTCGGGCTGGCGCTGCTGGCCGTGGCACTCGACGCGGCGGGGCAGGGGCTCTTCTTCTACCTCCTGCGTCCGCTCATCGACGACACCATCGCCAATCCCAACCCGGACTTCAACTACGTGTTGCCGGCCCTGGTGTTCCTGTCGCTGATCCTGCGCGTGGTGGGCAACTTCGGCGGTGAATTCGGCATGCAGTGGGTCGGCAGGAAGCTGATCGCCGATTTGCGCAATGCGCTGTTCGACCGCTACCTGGAGCTGCCCGCCGCGTACTTCGACCGTGAGTCTTCGGGCCAGATGATCTCGCGGGTGACCTACAACACCGAGCAGGTGGCCGAGGCGGCGACCAAGGCCCTGATCGGCGTTTCGCGTGACGTCATGACCGTGGTTGCGCTGTTCGGCGTGATGCTGATCCAGTCCTGGCGGCTGACGCTTTCCCTGTTGCTGCTGCTGCCCATCATCGGGGTCATCGCCTACTTCATCAGCCGGCATTTCCGCAGCATTTCGACCAACATCCAGGACTCGATGGGGGACGTCACCCACATCACCGAGGAAGCGGTCAACGGGCACCATGTGGTCAAGGTGTTCGGCGGCCAGCGGCAGGAACGCGACAAGTTCCACGGCATCAACGAAAGCAACCGCAGGCTGCACCTTCGCCTGGTGGGTACCCAGCTGCTGTCTTCGTCGCTGGTGCAGATGGCCGCCGGCGTGGCACTGGTCGTGCTGCTGGTGGTGGCGGCAAGCGAGCTGATGGGCGACACGGTCACCGCCGGCATCTTCATGTCGGTGCTCGCGGCCCTGGCAGCGACGATCCCGCCGCTCAAGCGCCTGACCAAGATGCACGTCACCATCGAGCGCGGTGTGGCGGCGGCCGAGAGCATCTTCCGGGTCGTCGACACGCCGGGAGAAACCGATACCGGCACCTACGAGCCTGAATCCGTGCGCGGCGAGATCCGCTTCGAGAATGTGTCCTTCTCGTATCCGGACGCCAGCGATTCGGCCCTGATCGATCTCGACCTGAACATTCCGGCCGGCAAGGTCACCGCCCTGGTGGGGCGCTCGGGCTCGGGCAAGAGCACGATCGTCAAGCTGCTGCCGCGCTTCTACCAGCCGGCGGCGGGCCGCATCGTGATCGACGATGTGGACATCCGCGACTACAAGCTCTCGGCGCTGCGCGATCACATCGCCCTGGTCAGCCAGGACGTGGTGCTGTTCAACGACACGATCGGCCGCAACATCGCCTACGGCGGGCTGGCCGACGCCACCCGGGAACAGGTCGAGGAGGCCGCGCGTGCCGCGCACGCCATGGAGTTCATCGAGCGCTTGCCGCTCGGCCTGGATACGCCGATCGGCGAGGACGGTTCGCTCCTTTCAGGCGGCCAGCGCCAGCGCATCGCCATCGCGCGGGCCGTGCTCAAGGATGCACCCATCCTGATCCTCGACGAGGCCACTTCGGCGCTTGACGCCGAGTCCGAGCAGGCCGTGCAGGAAGCCCTCGAAGTGCTCATGGAGAATCGCACCACGCTGGTGATCGCGCATCGCCTGGCCACAGTACAGATGGCCGACCAGGTGGTCGTGCTCGACCATGGCCGGGCGGTCGAGTCCGGCTCGCACGCCGAACTGCTCGAGCGCGACGACGGTCTCTATCGCTACCTGCACCGGCTGCAGCTCGCCGGCGCCTGACCGGCCGTGAAAGGGCGGCTCGAGCGGTATCTGACCGGGTTGTGGTACTCGCAGCGGCCCGTGCCGATGTGGCTTCGGGCGCTCGTTCCGGTCTACCGCGCCGCGGCCGCCTCTCGGTGGCGTCCGTCGAGCGAATGTCCGCCGTGCCCGGTCATCGTGGTCGGCAACATCACCGTCGGCGGGAGCGGCAAGACGCCGGTCGTGGCCGCGCTGGCGAGGCTGCTCGCACGAGCCGGTCATGCCCCGGCGGTGATCAGCCGCGGCTACGGCGGCCGGGGCAGCGATGCGCCCAGGGCCGTCACGCCCTCGAGCGATCCACGGGATGTGGGCGACGAGCCGGTATTGCTGGCCCGCCGGGCCGGTTGCGCCGTCTGGGTCTGCCGGGACCGACGCGCGGCCCTGGCCGCGGCCCGCAGCGGCGGTGCGGACGTGGTCCTGTCCGACGACGGTCTGCAACATCCGCGCCTGCCGCGAAGTTACGAAATCTGCGTTGTCGACGGCCTGCGGGGACTCGGCAACGGTTGCCTCCTGCCCGCCGGCCCGCTCAGGCAGCCCGCCGACCGGCTCGATTCGGTCGATCAGGTGCTGGTGAAGCAGGCCGGTCCGGACGGGGCGGGGCGCGAGACCGTCGGGACTCCCTTCGCCGTCGCCCCGGGGCGCCCGTATCGCCTTTGCGACGAGGACTCCGCAACTGCTTTTCCAGCGGAGTCCGAGTTCGACGCGGTCTGCGCCATCGGCAACCCGGACAGTTTCTTTTCCCTGCTGGAGGCGCTCGGCTACCGTTTTCGGCCCCGAGCGTTTCCGGATCACCACGACTTCGCCGAAGAGGATTTTTCGGAGATGGACGGGCCGCTGATCGTCACCGAGAAGGACGCCGTCAAGCTGGAGCGCCTCGACGGGTTGCCGGAGACCTGGGTTCTTCCCATCGAGGCTGGATTGCCCGACGATGTCAGCGGCGCGGTGCTGGCCCATGTGCGAGAATTCCTGCGGCATGAGTGATTTCCACGTTCTGATTCCGGCGCGCCTGGCCTCCACGCGCCTGCCCGGCAAGCCCCTGGCCGACCTGGCCGGCCGGGCGCTCATCCTGCGCGTCTGCGACCGGGCCCGCGCAGCCGGGGCAATCAGCGTCCACGTCGCGACCGACAGCGACGAGGTGGCCGACCTCGTGCGCGCCGACGGCGGCGATGTCGTCATGACCCGAGGCGACCACCGTTCCGGCACCGATCGCCTGGCCGAGGCCGCTTCGAAGCTGCGCCTCCGTGACGACGAAATCGTCGTCAACCTGCAGGGCGACGAGCCGGAAATGCCGTCGGGCTGCCTCCGCCAGGTTGCCGGCCTGCTGGCGGGTGAACCCGGGGCTCGCATGGCAACCTTGTGGCGACCGTTCGAGAGCGAAGCCGAGTGGCGCAACCCCAACGTGGTCAAACTGGTTGCCGACGAAGGCGGGCGGGCTCTGTACTTTTCGCGCAGCGCGATCCCCCATGCCCGTAAAGGCGGTTGGCCGGAGTCCGTTGCCCGCGCGCACCTCGGACTCTATGCCTACCGGGCGGGCGCACTGCGGGATTGGCAGTCGCTGGGCGCCTCCGACCTGGAGCGACTCGAGTCGCTCGAGCAGCTCAGGGCGCTGTCGGCCGGGTGGGTCATCGTCTGCGACCGCGCCGAAGCGCCCGTCCCGTCCGGGATCGACACGCCCGAGGACCTGGCGGCAGCCTGCGCCCGATTCGGCCGTGAATGAACCTGTTCCGACGTCATTCAATGAATGAACAAGTGAATTCAAAGTCATGAAAAATATCCTTTTTGTCTGCCTCGGGAACATCTGCCGCAGCCCGACCGCGAAGGCCGTCTTCGATGCGCGCCTGAGCCGGGCCGGGCTGGCGGTTGAGACCGACTCGGCGGGTACGACCGGATACCACGCCGGCTCGCCGCCCGATCCGCGTGCACAGCGGATCGCGCACCAGTGGGGCCTGGACATCAGCGGCGAACGGGCGAGGGTGGTCGTGCCCGAGGACTTCGAGCGCTTCGACGCCGTATTCGTGATGGACCGCTCGAACCTTCGTGATCTCGAGGCGCTGCGGCCCGCCGGAAGCAGCTGCCGCCTCGAGCTGGTGATGAACCTGGCGCCGGACTACGGTGTCGACGAGGTGCCCGATCCGTACTACGGCGGCGTCGATGGATTCCAGCGTGTCATCGACATGCTCGAGGCGGCCGCCGAGCAGCTGGTCGAGGAACTCTCCGCGTCCCGGCGATGAGCGAGTTCGACGGTCGCGCTTTCGCCCGCAGCCTGGGCACCGGACCGGGCGTCTACCTGATGCGCGATGCCGCGGGCAAGGTGCTCTACGTGGGCAAGGCGCGCAACCTGCGCCGGCGCGTGGCCAGCTACTTCAACCGGCGCGATCTCGGCCCCAGGCTCAACCTTCTCGTGCGCAAGGTCGAGCACATGGAAGTCAGCCTCACCCGCACCGAGGCCGAGGCGCTGTTGCTCGAGAATGAATGGATCAAGGCGCACCGGCCGCGCTTCAATATCAATCTTCGCGACGACAAGAGCTACCCCTGGATCCGGCTCGAAACCGCGCACCCGTATCCGCGTATCGGTTTCTATCGCGGCAGCCGCAAACCACCGCACCGATATTTCGGGCCGTTTTCCAGCGCTGGCGCGGTGCGCGAGGCGCTCAACCAGATCTACCGGCTGTTCGGCATTCGGCAATGCCGCGACACCGTGTTCGAAAATCGCAGTCGTCCCTGCCTGCAGTACCAGATCAATCGCTGCTCCGCTCCCTGCGTGGGCTATATCAGCGAGGAAGACTATGCCGCCGATGTGCGCGCGGCCGTGCAGTTCCTGGAAGGACGAAGCGACGAGGTCATCGAGCACCTGGGCGAGCGCATGGAGCAGGCCTCGAAGTCGTTGGAGTTCGAGAAGGCGGCGGCCTACCGCGACCGCATCCGCGCGGTCCAGCAGGTGCGCGGCAGCCAGTTCGTGACCGGCGCCAGCGGCGAGATGGACGTCATCGGCATGCACGTCGAAGCCGCCAAGGCCTGCGTGCACGTCGTCGAGTTCCGCCACGGTCGCAACGTGGGCGGTCGAAGCTACTTCCCCGGCAACCTGCACGAAGACATGACGGCGGCCGACATCCTCGGCGCTTTCCTTGGGCAGTACTACGCCGATCGCAACCCGCCGGCCGAGATTCTGCTCTCCCAGGAGCCTTCCGATGCCGGCCTGTGGGAGGAGGCGCTCGGCTCTCGGCGCGGCTCGCGGGTGGCGCTTTCGTGGCGGCTGCGGGGTCAGCGGGCCGAGTGGGTCCGCCTGGCGGCGGCCAATGCCGGTGATGCGCTCCGCCGTCGCCTGGCGGAGCGCGACCAGGTCGGGCGCGGTCTGGCCGCACTGGCCGAAATGCTCGAGATGCCCAGCCCGCCCGAGCGCCTGGAGTGCTTCGACATCTCGCATATTTCGGGCACCGAGACGGTCGGCTCCTGCGTGGTTTTCGGGCCGCGCGGGCCGGAGAAGAAACTCTATCGGCGCTTCAACGTCAGCGATATCGAGCCCGGCGACGACTACGCCGCCATGGAGCAGGTGCTGCGGCGGCGCTACACGCGGGTGCTGGAGAAGTCCGAGGAACTACCGGACCTGGTCGTCATCGACGGCGGCAAGGGCCAGCTCGGTCGCGCCCGCAAGGTGTTCGAGGAACTGGGCCTGGATGCCATCCCGCTGCTGGGCGTTGCCAAGGGGCCGGCCCGACGCGCCGGCCACGAGCGTTTCATCATGGGCGACCGGGAGGCCGTGCCGGGTCCGCATCATCCCGCCTCGCACCTGGTGCAACAGATCCGCGACGAGGCGCACCGCTTCGCCATCAGCAGCCATCGAAAGCGTCGGCAGAAACGGGCGCAGGCCTCGCCCCTGGAGCAGGTGCCCGGCGTGGGGCCCAAACGGCGGCAGGCCCTGCTCAAGGCCTTCGGCGGGCTGCAGGGCATTCGCAAGGCGGGTGTGGACGAACTCGTGCGCGTCGGCGGCATCAGCCGCAAGCTCGCCGAGGCGGTCGTCGAACACCTGCACAAGCCCTGACGGTTCCGCTCGCGCCGATGTTGCGTGATAATGATGCGTTTACCGGCCCCGGAGCAATTCCTTGCAGTTGACCATCCCGACACTGCTGACCCTGCTGCGCATCGTGCTCATCCCGGTGCTCGTGGTCGTGTTCTACCTGCCGTTCGAAGCGTCCAACCAGGTCACCGTGGCGCTGTTCATCCTCGCGGCGGTCACCGACGGGCTCGACGGGTGGATCGCGCGGCGCTGGGGCATGACGAGCAGTTTCGGGGCCTTCCTGGACCCGGTGGCCGACAAGCTCATGGTGACGGTCGCGCTGCTGCTGATCGTGCAGCGCCACCCCGAAATCGGCATTGCCCTGTCCGCGGCGGTCATCATCGGCCGCGAGATCACCATTTCGGCACTACGCGAGTGGATGGCGGCGCTGGGCGAGGCCGGGCGCGTCAAGGTCGCCTGGGTCGGCAAGATCAAGACCATCCTGCAGATGGTGGCGATCGGTTTCCTGCTCTACGGCGAGTCGCTGTGGTTCATTCCTGTACTCGAGATCGGCCGTTGGCTGCTCATCATTGCCGCGGCATTGACGATCTGGTCGATGTTCATCTATCTCCGCGCCGCCTGGCCGGCGGTTCGCAAACAATCCTGAGCCGGATATCCCGCCGGCCGTTCACTACCCACGGAGTCTGACGCATGTCGCGCGCCCGAAACCGCTCAAGCACCCTTGCCAGCCGTGCCGACCGGCACGCGCTCTACGAAGAAAGCGTGCAGGATCCGGAAACCGAGCTGGAGTTCGTCGCCGAGACTTTCGAGTCCGTGACCGGTCGAGAGCTCGAGTTCATCCGCGAGGATTTCTGCGGTACGGCCAACACGGCCTGCTACTGGGTTCGCAGCGGCCGGAGGCATCGCGCGGTCGGCGTCGATCTCGACCCCGAGGTCCTGGCCTGGGGCCGGTCGCATCATCTCGAAGCGCTCACGCCCGAGGAACGGTCGCGTATCGAGCTCGTCGAGGGCAACGTGATGACCGCCCGGACGCCGCGCGTCGACGCCCTGCTGGCGATGAATTTCAGCTACTACCTGTTTACCAGCCGCGATGCGTTGCGCGCCTACTTCGAGTGCGCGCGGGAAGCCCTGGTCGACGACGGCGTGCTTTTCCTGGACGCCTTCGGCGGTTACGACGCCCACCGGGAGCTGGAGGAACGAACCGAGTACGACGACTTCACCTACGTGTGGGACCAGGCCAGCTTCGATCCCATCCAGCACGCGATGACCTGCCAGATCCATTTCGAGTTCCCGGACGGCTCGGAGCTCAGGCGGGCTTTCGAGTATCACTGGCGTCTCTGGACCCTCCCCGAGATCCGGGAGCTGCTCGAAGAGGCGGGCTACTCGTCGGTCGAGGTGTACTGGGAAGGTACCGACGAGGACACGGGGGAGGGCAACGGTATTTACGAGCCAGCCGACACCGGCGATGCCGATGCCGGCTGGATCTGCTACCTGGTGGCCAAGCGCTGAGGAGCCGGGCTCCATCCAGCGTCGACCACAGCCTCGACTAAAGCGTCGAGTAGACCAACTCGAGCCATTCTTCCAGGCCGTCGTACTGGTTGGGACGGGCCTCGATGAACTGGCTGATGTCGAGTTCGTTGAGGGCGGCGAAGTGCTCCTCGTCCTCGTGCAGCGCCAGCAGCGCGGCGCGGATCTCTTCCTGTATATCCACCGGGACTTCCGGGCTGGCCGCGACCGTCACCCCGGGAAACTCCTGCGAGGTCAGGACATTGGCCATGTTGACGTAGCGCGACACCAGGTTGTGCGGAACGATCGCGGCGTCGGCTTCCTGCGAGAAGACGATCTCGACGGCGTCGAGCCAGGAAGCGGCGTTGGACTGGATGATCGGCTGCTGCATGGGGTTGTCGAACCAGCTCGTCAGGATCAGGTAACCGAGGCTCGGTGCCGGCATCGTGGACACGCGCCGCCCGATGAAGTCCTGGACGCTCGATTCGGCGTTGTTCATCGAGGTCAGCAGCGAATAGGTAATGGGGGCCTGGGCGCGAACGAGCGGCGTGTAGCCGTGTTCTT
>JAASTB010000203.1 GCA_021767625.1 Wenzhouxiangella sp. | reverse complement strand
GACTTCCTCTTCCTCTTCCTCGGCAGCCCTGCCGGCCAGCTGGAACGGATCACGCATTTCCATGGCCTCGTAGGCCACGACTTCCGGCGTCCGGATGGGCGGGATCGGTTCGATCGGCTCGGGCTCGCGATCGCGGACTCGGTCCGTCCACTCGCGCAAGTCCTCGGTGCCCTTCTGGCAACCGACCAGCAGCAGGGCGAGCGCGAGAACCGACAGGCTTCGCATCATCAGGCTCATTGTGCTCCTCCCGTCGACACGGCTCCGCCCTCGGATTCGTCCAGGTAGCGGTAAGTGGTTACGACACCTTCGAGCCGAAGGCGTCCCTGCGATCCCTCGACCGGCTCCAGCGAGATGTCACGCATGGTCAGGATGACCACGCGCGAGAGCGAAGCGACCGAACTGACGAAGTTGCCGAACTGGTGGTAGGTGCCCACCATGCGGACCTTGATCGGCTGTTCGGCGTAGAAGTCGCGCTTGATCTCGGTCTGCGGCTCGAACAGTTCGTTCTCGATGCCGGCACCCAGGGCAGTCTGCGAAATGTCGATCAGCAGCGCCGGCATCTCCGTCCTGGAGGGCAGCTGCCGGAGCATGACCTCGAGCATCTCCTCCATCTCGGCGAGCTGCTGCTCGTA
This sequence comes from Wenzhouxiangella sp., assembly GCA_021767625.1. Classification (GTDB taxonomy): domain Bacteria; phylum Pseudomonadota; class Gammaproteobacteria; order Xanthomonadales; family Wenzhouxiangellaceae; genus Wenzhouxiangella. Next base: position 3,984 of record JAASTB010000203.1, on the reverse strand, counting down.
GGCCGGCAGGTTGGCCGCCTTCTGCTGCTTGGTTTCGAATTCCTGCTTGAGCTGGCCTTCGACCTGTTCGCGCTGGGCCAGGGTCTCGCGCTTGTCCTTGATGATGTAGAAGTAGCCACCGACAAGAATCACGAGCGCGAGGATGCCCAGCAGGATCGCCTTGACGCCCGTCGAGGCCGAACCGATGTTGTTGAAGTCCAGATCTCTGATTTCCGAAAGATCCATGGGTCAGGCCTCCTCGTCCATCGCTGCGGCGGCCGCTTCCTGCTCGACCGCGTTGGGCGAGGCCACGCGAGCGCGCAATTCGAAGCGGAAGGGTTCACGGCCACCGCCGTCGTCTTCCTCGATTGCCTCGATGATGCGCAGGTCGGGCTCATGCAGCCACTCGGCCGACTCGATGTTGCGCATGTAATCGGACACGCGGGTCTCCGACTGGGTCGTCCCCTCGATGGTCAGCTGTTCTCCGGCCTGTTTCACCGAGCTCAGGCGAATGCCTTCGGGAACGGTCTGAGCCAGCGAATTGAACAGGTGAACCATCATCGAGCGGTTCTCCTGCAGCCGCTCGATCACGTTCTTGCGTGCAAGCAGGTTGTCGCGGGTGGCTTCGAGCCGCTCGATGCTGGCGATGTCCCTATCGAGTTCGCGAATCTCGTTTTCGAGGTAGCGGTTGCGCGCCTCCTGGCCGTCGATCTGGCGCTCGACCAGATGCGAACCCAGGAACACGAGCAGCACGGCCAGCGCGGCCGTGGCCCCGAGGGCGATCATGAAGTTTCGCTGGCGTTCCTGGCGCAGGTTTTCGCGCCAGGGCAGCAGATTGATTCTGGCCATCAGTCAAACCCCCGCAAGGCTAGCCCGCAGGCTGTGGTCAGTGCCGGCCGGACCCGCTCCAGGCGACCGGCGTCGATGGACGGCGCCAGGCGCATGCCCTCGATCGGATCGGCGACTTCACAGGAAATGCCCACTTCGTCACCCACTGCCTCGGCCAGGCCCGGCGTCGAGGCCGCGCCCCCGGTCAGGAACAGCGTGTTGATGCCGGAGTAGTCGCTCGAGGAAGAATAGAACTGGAGCGCCCGACTGATCTGCTGGATGACGTTCTGGCGGAAGGGCTCGAGGATCTCGTCTTCGAAGCCGGCCGGGGGCGTCTCGCCGCGCTGGAGGAAGGCTGCCTGGTCGGCGTCCATTCCGTAGCGGCGCATGCAGTCGTCGACCAGTTGCTGGCCGCCGAAGGCGTGCTCGCGACTGTAGATGGTGCGATCGCCGCGCAGCGCGATCAGCGTCGAGGCCGTCGCGCCCATGTTGAGCACGCCGATGGTCTCGCTTTCGTCGATGCCGGCGTGCTTGCGCACCAGGTCGAAGGCGTTGGCGATGGCGTAGGACTCGACATCCACGACCCGAAGCCCGAGCCCGGCCAGTTCGGCCACCTCGCGGCAAAGGTCGACATGTTCGGTCTTGGAAGCGGCCAGGAGAATCTCGATGAGTTCCGCGTTGCGCGGCGCCGGGCCGAGAATCTCGAAGTCCAGGCTGACTTCCTCGCGCGGATAGGGGATGTACTGCCCGGCCTCGACCTCGATCTGGGCTTCGACGTCGTCTTCCGACAGATCCGCCGGCAGGTTGATGATCTTGGTAATCACCGCCGAACCGCTAACCGCCATGGCGCAGTCCTTCGCCTTGCTGCCCGATCGCTTCACGGCGCGCTTGACCGCTTCGGCGACACGATCGGTGTCGGTGATGTTGCCCTCGCTGATCGCGCCCTCCGGCACCTGCTCCACGGCAAACGCCTCGACGCGGTAGCCCGAACCGCTACTGCCGAGTTGCAGCACCTTGATGCTGCTGGTGCCGATGTCGACACCCAGCAACGGGGGCGGCGCAGCACCCAACAGCTTTCTGAGAAAGTCGCTCATGTTGTTTTCTTTTGCCCTCTGGTCGGCATGGCCGAGTGACTGGTTTTGCTCGCTTGACCTGCCCGACACTGCCCCCCGCAACGCCGGTCTGGACAAGTATAAGTGTGTGCTACCCTCTGCTCAAAGGTCGTCCGGATCTCAGTTCGTGGGCACTTTTGCCCCGGAACCGCATCCAAGACGTGCGTCATTCCGACTTGTCTGTGCCTACATTTACCATAACTGATGGTTCGAATAAAGCCTTTAATAGTTTTTTCTATCCGCCTGTTTTTCCTGCTGTTCATTCTCGCAGCAATTGGCGTGCTCGTCATCTGGTTCACCATCGTGCCCTCCCTGCCCTCGGTGGAGTCGCTCCGGGACGTGCAGCTGCAGGTGCCTTTGCGGATCTATTCGGCCGATGACAAGCTCATGGCCGAGATCGGCGAACAGCGCCGCCGGCCCGTCGACCTCGACGACATGCCCGAGCGCCTCAAGCTGGCCTTTCTGTCGGCCGAGGACGACCGCTTCTACCAGCACCCCGGCGTCGACTGGCGCGGCACGCTGCGGGCCGTGTGGCTTTACAGCCTGAGCATGGGTCAGGGTCGCGTTCCGGGCGGCTCGACCATCACCCAGCAGGTCGCCCGCCGGTTTTTCCTGTCGACCGACTACTCGGTCACGCGCAAGCTCCGGGAAATGCTGCTGGCCTTCAAGGTCGAGCGCGAGCTGAGCAAGGACGAGATTCTCGAGCTCTACCTCAACAAGGAGTTCCTCGGTCATCGCGCCTACGGCGTGGCGGCGGCCGCCCAGGTCTACTACGGCAAGACGCTCGACGAACTGACCCTGGCCGAGATGGCCATGATCGCCGGCCTGCCCAAGGCCCCTTCCCGCGACAACCCGATCTCCGGCCCGGCGGCGGCGATGGGACGGCGCGACTGGATCCTGGGCCGCATGCTCGAACTCGGTCACATCAGCGAAGCGGAGCACGCCGAAGCCGTGGCCCAACCCAACACCGCCAGCTACCACGGACCGGTGGTCGAGCTGGATTCCCCCTGGGTGGCCGAGATGGTGCGCCAGGACGTCGTCGACCGCGTCGGGTCGGACGTGGCCTACAACAACGGCCTGGTCGCCTACAGCACGGTCCGCTCTGAACTGCAGGAGGCGGCCAACCGCGTGGTCCAGGAAGGACTGCTCGAATACGACCGGCGCCACGGCTGGCGCGGCCCGGAAGATCGCGTCTCGGCCGAGGAGCTCGACGACCCGGAGGCCCTGGCCGAACGCCTCGACGCCATGCGCCCGATTGCCGGCCTGTTGCCCGCCGTGGTCATGTCGGTCGGCGAAGAGGCCGCGCAGCTCACTCTGGCCGACGGCACCGACCTGGAGCTTTCGCTGGAGGCGATGACCTGGGCGCGACCGTTTCTCGAGCGCAGTGCCGTGGGCGCCGCACCGGAGACGCCCGGCGACGTCCTGGAGGCCGGCGACATCGTGCGCCTGCGGCAGGTTGACGGCGACTGGCGCCTCGCCCAGATTCCCGAAGCCGAAGCCGCCCTGGTGAGCATGAAGGCCGAGACCGGCGAGGTGCTCGCCCTGGTCGGCGGCCTGGACTTCGCGCACAGCCAGTTCAACCGGGCCACGCAGAGCCGGCGCCAGCCGGGCTCGGCTTTCAAGCCGTTCATCTATTCCGCCGCTCTGGACGACGGCTACACCCCGGCCTCGCGCGTCAACGACGCGCCGGTGGTGGTCAACGATCCGTCGATGGAACGGGCCTGGAAGCCGACCAACTTCAGCCACCGCTTCTTCGGCCCGACGCGCCTGCGCGAAGCCATGGTCAACTCGCGCAACCTCGTCAGCGTGCGCCTGCTCATGGACATGGGCGTCGAGTACGGACGCGATTACGTCACCCGCTTCGGCTTCGAGCGCAGCGAATTGCCCAACGGCCCCTCCATGGCCCTGGGTTCGGCCTCGATCACGCCGCTGAGCTTGACCGCCGCCTACGCCACCTTCGCCAACGGCGGCTACCGCATCGAACCGCACTACCTCTACAGCATTCGCGACACCGACGGCGAACCCATCTACGAAGCCGAGTGGGCCCTGCCCTGCCGCGACTGCG
>JAASTB010000202.1 GCA_021767625.1 Wenzhouxiangella sp. | reverse complement strand
GCCGATCTCTCCGGCGACTTGCCCGAGGGAACCGATTTCCCCTTGAAGCCCGAGCACACTCTCGCCGAGCTGGCCGAAATGGGAATCGAGTTCGACGCCGGCGACTTGCCCGGCGACACCGAGGCCACGCTGGTCGAGTTCGAGCAGGCCGATGGCCGCGACCACTGGGTGGGCCTGAACAACTTCTACGTCATTACGCGTTACAACCGCTCGCCGCTGTATGCCATGGCCGTCACCCAGCTGGCCGGAGAGATCCGGGAGCAGCGGCAATGAAGCTGGCGCGGTGGACCGGCCTGCTCGCCTGCACGCTTCTGCTGGCCGCCTGCGGCCGGGAGGCCGTGCGCGAGGTCAGCGATGGCCCGCCGAGCGAACGGTTCGATCCGGCGTTGATCGAGCGCCCCGAGCCACGCCCCGAACCGCGCAGCGCCTACGGCAACCACAGCCCGTACGAGGTGCTCGGCCGGACCTATCGCGTCATGGACAGCGCCGCGGGCTACCGCGAGCGCGGCGTCGCTTCCTGGTACGGCACCAAGTTCCACGGTCGACTGACCTCCTCGGGCGAGCCCTATGACCTCTACCAGTTGACCGCTGCGCATCGCACGCTGCCGCTTCCGACCTGGGTCGAAGTCACCCGGCTCGACACCGGCAAGACCATCGTCGTGCGCGTCAATGATCGCGGTCCCTTCCACCCCGACCGCATCATCGATCTGTCCTGGGCGGCCGCCAGCAAGCTCGGCATGACGGAGCTGGGCACCGCGCCGGTGGAGGTTCGCGCCATCACTTTCGAGGGCGGGCCGGGTGATACGCCGCGCCCGGCGCGCGTTCCCGTCTACGTCCAGGTGGGGGCGTTTTCCGAGCGCCGGCGGGCACACCGCGTCGTCGAAGACCTTGAACGTGCCGGAATCGGACCCATTGAATCCGAATCGGCCCGGACGGATGTCGGCCGCGTCTGGCGCGTGCGCCTGGGGCCGATCGACGAAGTCTCCCGCGCCATTGCGCTTGTCGATCGCGTCGCCGAGCTCGGCCTGGGCCGTGCGCGCTACGTTTACCCTTGAGAATCCGAAACCGACTGCCATCACTTCCGAACTGACTCCTGACTCATGAATTTCGCCCCCCGTATCTTCCTGTCGTCGCTGATCGCCGCCGTCGTGCTGGCGGTCAGCCCGCTCGCTTCCGCGCAGTCGCCCGTGCCGGCCGCACCGTCCGTCGGGGCGACCAGCTATGTCCTGGTCGACTACCACAGCGACACGGTGGTGGCCGAACTCGACGCCGATTCCCGCGTCGAGCCCGCCTCGATCACCAAGCTGATGACGTCCTACGTGGTTTTCTCGGAAATCGCCGACGGCAACATGTCGCTGTCCGACGAGGTGCTGATCTCGGAGAAAGCCTGGCGAACCGAGGGATCGAGGATGTTCATCGAGGTCGGCAACCGGGTAACCGTCGAGGAGCTGCTCAAGGGCGTGATCATCCAGTCCGGCAACGACGCCTCGGTTGCGCTCGCCGAGTACGTCGGCGGCACCGAGGAAGTCTTTGCGGACATGATGAACGAAGCGGCGCGCAATCTCGGCATGAGCAACACGCATTTCGTCAATGCGACCGGCCTGCCGCACCCGGAACACTACACCACCGCGCGCGACATCGCCCGTCTGGCCGACGCGCTGATCCGGGAGTTTCCGGACTTCTACGGCTGGTATTCCGAGCGCGAGTACACCTTCAACGGCATCCGCCAGCACAATCGCAACCGCCTGCTGTGGCGCGATCCCTCGGTCGACGGCCTCAAGACGGGCCACACCGAGTCGGCCGGGTATTGCCTGGTGACCTCGGCCATGCGAGACGGCATGCGCCTGATCAGCGTGGTCATGGGGACCGACAGCGAGGACGCCCGTGCCACGGCCAGCCAGGCCCTGCTCAACTACGGTTTCCGCTTCTTCGAGACCTACCAGCTCTACGAGGCCGGCGACGAAATCAGCGTCGAGCCGATCTGGAAGGGAGCGGCCGACGAAGTGACCCTCGGCGTGGACAGCGATCTCTTCGTGACCATACCGCGCGGCCGCTATGATGCGCTGGAGGCGAGACTCGAGGTCGACGACACGCTGACGGCGCCGATCGCCTCCGGCCAGAACGTCGGTCGCCTGGTCGTATCGCTCGACGACGGCGACCTGGCCGATCGCCCGCTGGTCGCGCTCGAGGGCGTGGAGCAGGCGGGCTTTTTCGGACGCAGCATCGACGGTTTCCGGCTCTGGGTCGGAGGCCTGTTCGGCGGCGACTGATGGCCGGGCCGACCGACAGTCCGCTGGAGTTCCCCTGTCGCTGGCCGGTCAAGGCCATGGTCGAGGCCGGCGAGGATTCGCTGCGCGAAGTGCTCGGCGTGATTGCCCGCCACGCCGAACTGCCCGACGAGCGTGACGTGACCATCCGGCCCAGCCGGCACGGACGCTACGAGAGCATCACGGTCGTCATCGAGGCGCAGTCGCGCCGGCACCTGGAGATCATCTACACCGAGATCAGGGCGCTCGACGCGGTGAAGATGACGCTATGACCGAAAACAAGGGTTCAGGTTTCAGGTTTCAGGGATCAGGAACGGCTCCCGGGGGCTGCGGCGGCCCGGCCGAAGTTCCCGGCTCCGATCTGACCGTGCGGCATCTGGGGCGGCAGCCCTACGAGCCGGTCTGGGCGGCGATGCGGGATTTCACCGATTCGCGCGATGAGGCCACCGGCGATGAGCTGTGGTTGGTCGAGCACGACCCCGTGTTCACCCAGGGGCTCGCCGGCAAGCCCGAGCACCTGCTCAATCCGGGCGACATTCCCATCGTGCAGACCGACCGCGGCGGACAGGTGACCTACCACGGGCCGGGCCAGGTCGTCGCCTACCCGCTGCTCGATCTCGAGCGCAAGGGCGTGAGCGTGCGTTGCCTGGTCGATCGCCTGGAGCAGGCCGTCATCGATGTGCTCGCCGAGCTCGATGTGGCGGGCGGCCGCCAGGAGGGCGCGCCGGGCGTGTTCGTCGGCGCTTCCAAGATCGCCTCGATCGGGCTGAAGGTCCGCCGCGGGCGCACCTATCACGGCCTGGCCTTCAATATCGACATGAACCTGGCGCCGTTTTCGCTGATCAATCCCTGTGGTTTCAGCGGCCTGACGATGACGCAGGTCGTGGACCAAGTGGGGCGCGCCGACTGGGACGACATGGCCGGGAGGCTGCTGACGGCGTTCTGCAAACTGATGGGTTACCATGCGGTGAAAGGTGAGCGGCCCGCAATCGACGCGAGTCAAACTTCCACCGCCCGATCCGGTCATAGCTGACATGAACATCAATTCGATCAGACTGTTTCTCGTCTCCCTGCTCGCCGTGCTGGTGGTGCCGGCCCTGCTGCTGCAGCAGCCCGCGGGCCAGGCCAGCGCGGCCGCGGAAACGGCCGTCTCGCTCAGCCCGGAGCCCAAGCACCGCTTCGCGAGCCGACTGGCCTCGCGGTTCATGACCAGCTATCACTACCGCAGCCCGGAGCTGGACACCGCGTTCTCCCGCCGCGTATTCGATCAGTACCTGACGGTGCTCGATCCCAACCGCATGTATTTCACCTCCGCCGACATCGAGGCGCTGTCGGAATACAGCGATTACATGGCCGACGCCGTGCGCACCGCCGATCTCGAGCCGGCCTACGAGATATTCAATCGCTATGTTCAGCGCTCCGACGAGCGCATTGCCCACGCCCTGAAGCTGCTCGAGGAGGGCTTCGACTTCAGCGTCGATGAGGACTACCAGTTCGATCGCAGCGAAGAGCCCTGGGCGATGTCGACCGAAGAACTCGACGAACTCTGGCGCAAGCGCGTCAAGAACGATTGGCTGCGGCTGAAGCTCGCCGACCAGTCCGACGAGGAGATCGTCGAGACGCTGAGCGAACGCTACGAGAACCTGCGCCGCCGCATCCACGAGTTCAACAGCGAGGAAGTGTTCTCGTTCTTCATGAACGCCTTCACGCGTTCGATCGAGCCGCATTCGGCCTACATGTCGCCGCGCACCTCCGAGAACTTCGAGATCTCGATGCGCCTGTCGCTCGAAGGCATCGGCGCCATGCTCCAGCGCGAGACCGAGTACACGACGGTCATGGAGATCGTGCCGGGCGGCCCCGCCGACCTAGACGGACGCCTGCAATCCGGCGATCGAATCGTGGGCGTCGGGCAGGGCGACGACGGCGAGATCGTCGACGTGGTCGGCTGGCGGCTCGACGACGTCGTCGACAAGATCCGGGGCGAGCGCGACACCGTCGTGCGTCTGGAGGTCCTGCCGGCCGATACCGGGCTGAGCGGCCCATCGAAAGTCATCCGCATCGTTCGCAACGAGGTCAAGCTCGAAGAGCAGGCCGCCAGCAGCGAAGTCATCGAGTTACCGGCCGGCGAAGATACGCGCCGAATCGGCGTGATCCGGGTGCCGGTGTTCTATGTCGATTTCGAGGGTCGTTCGCGCAACGAGCCGAACTACCGTTCCAGCACCCGCGATGTGCGCAAGCTGATCAATGAACTCAAGGGACAGGACATCGACGGCCTGATCGTGGACCTGCGCGGCAACGGCGGGGGGGCCCTGGTCGAGGCGACCACCATGACCGGCCTGTTCATCGATACCGGCCCGGTCGTGCAGGTTCGTGATTCGCGCGGCAAGGTGGAACTCAAGACCGACAACGAGCCGG
>JAASTB010000201.1 GCA_021767625.1 Wenzhouxiangella sp. | reverse complement strand
GCGCCCACCGAACCCGCCCGATGAGGGCTCGACCCACGTGAGCGACTGGACCCAACTGATCACGGCCGACGATCCGATCGAGGCGGGCTTCCTGCGCGGCCTGCTGGAATCGGCCGGTATCGAGGTCCAAGTGCGCAGCATGGAGCTGTGGACCGCCGCGGTGGAGATCTACTATTCCGAAGGCGCCCGTCCGTCGATCTGGGTGCACGAGCGAGATCTCGAGCGGGCCAAGCGGGTCCTGGCCCGGCGAGAGGAGGCCGGCGACGGCGAGCCCTGGACCTGCCCGGACTGCGACGAGCGCCTCGAGGGCCAGTTCACCACCTGCTGGAGATGCGGTCACATCCGCGGGGCGCGGGGATGATCGATCCGATCCGGGAACGACCGCCGTTTCGCACGCCGTGGCGACTGGCCTGGCGCGTTCCCCTGTTTTTGCTGCACGCCCTCATCGGCCTGCCGCTGACTCTGTTTTGCTTCCTGCCCGGCATCAACCGGATTCCGGTCGCCGGAATGCCGCTGCGCAAGCGCGCGCACCGGGCCTGGCAGCGCATCACCCTGCGCCTGTTCGGCGTGCGCCTGGATATCTCCGGGCGCTTGCCCGAGGGCGGTTGCCTGGTCGTGGCCAATCACATCAGCTGGCTCGATATCGTGTTGCTGCAGGCGCTGTGGCCGATGTGGCTGGTCGCCAAGGCCGAGATCCGCGCCTGGCCCCTGATCGGCTGGCTCGCGCACGTCGGCGGTACGCTTTTCATCGTGCGCGGCAAGCTCGAGTCGCGGCAGAAGATCGGGCGCCGAATGGCCGCGCTGCTGCGGCGCGGCGACCGGGTGGGCATCTTTCCCGAGGGCGGTATCCGCCCCGACCGCGGCGTCAATCGCTTTCACGCGCCGCTATTCGCACCCGCGATTCGCACGCGTCTGCCGGTGGTGCCGGTCGCCATCCGCTACGAGCGCGAGGATGACCTGCACGAGGAGTTCGTGTTCGGTCCCAACGAGAGTTTCCTGCGCAACTTCTTTCGCCTGATGGCCGAGCCGCCGCTGACCGGGCGAATCATGATCGGTGAGCCCATCCTGGATTACGATAACGGCCGGCGCCGCCTGGCCGAGAAGGCCGGCGCCGTGGTCAAGGATTTCTACGACAATGCCTGAATCGTCGCTGCCCGAATACGCCCCGCGCGGCCTGCTGGCCAGTCCGCACGTCCAGTCGATTCTCACCTCCGGCCCGCTGCGCCGGCGCAAGGTGCAAAAACGCGCGGGCGAGTACCTGGCCCGCCGGACCGAGCGCATCGTCACCGCGCGCGACGGGACGCGGTTGCTGGGTTTTTCCAATCGCGCGCAGGAGGACCGCCGTGACGCACTGGTGATCATGCTGCACGGCTGGGAGGGCAGCGTAGACTCCAACTACCTGCTGTCGACGGCGGTCACCCTCGACGAGGCGGGCTTCGACACCTTCCGGCTGAACTTTCGCGACCACGGCGGCTCGCACCACCTCAACGAGGGGCTGTTCCATTCCTGCCTGCTCGAGGAAGTGCTCGACGCCGTGGCAACCGTGGCCGGCGAGTACGACGGCCCGGTATTCCTGGCCGGGTTCTCCCTGGGCGGCAACTTCACGCTCAGGATCGCCCGCCACGCGCCGGAGCGGGGGCTCGAGATCCGTCGGGCGATCGCGGTCAGCCCGGTGATTCGGCCGCACAACGTGCTCGACGCCATGGAGAGCGGCCTGCCCATCTACGAGCGCTACTTCGTGCACAAGTGGCGCAAGTCGCTCAAGCACAAGCAATCGCTCTTCCCCGAGCGGTACAATCTGCACCCCTGGTTCCGCCTGGGGCGGGTGAGGGCCCAGACCGAGTGGCTGGTCGAGCGGCTCACCGAGTTCGAGAACATCGACGCCTACCTGGAAGGGTATTCGGTGGCCGGCGACTACCTGGCCGGCCTGGAAACGTCGACCCTGATCATTACCGCCGCGGACGACCCGATCATTCCGATCGACGACATCCGGGCGCTGCCGAGACCGGCGGCGCTGGATATCGAAGTGCACGAACACGGCGGCCACTGCGGCTTTCTGGCCAACTGGCGGCTGGAGAGCTGGATAGAACAGAGAGTGAAGAGTGAATTATGCAGACTGACGGAGAACTGATCCGGCAGGCGCGCCGCCTGTTCGAAAGCGGCGATTTCGCGGGCGCCGAACAGGCCTATCGCGACCTTGTCGGGCAACTGCCCGAAGACAAGCGCATCGACGTGACCCTGATCATCGGCGCCTGCCAGCAGGCCCAGGGTCGCGATGACGACGCCCTCGAGACCCTGCAGCAGGCCGTGGCCGCCGACGACTCGCGCGCCGAGTCCTGGTTCCAGCTCGGCCGGGCCCGGCGCCAGGCCGGCGACGAGAAGGGCGCGACCGAGGCGCTGGACAAGGCCATCCTGCTCGACCCCAACCACGCCCTGGCGCGCGTCGAGCTGGGCCACCAGGCCCTGGCCGCCGGCGACGGCGAGCGGGCGGAGAGTCACTACCGGACGGCCCTGCGCGCCCACCCGGACTGTGTGCCCGCGCTGGTGGGCCTGTCGGAGCGCTTGCTCGAGGCCGGCAATGTCGACCAGGCCTACGAGCTCTCGACCCGGGCCGTCCAGATGCGGCCGAACAGCATCGAAGCGCAACTGGCCGCCGCGCGCGTTTTCAAGCGCAGCGGTCACCCGGATTTCGCCGAGCGCTGCCTCAACAACGCCCTGGCCGCGGCGCCGAACAACGGCGAGATCCATCGCGCCATGGGCCAGCTGCTGCTCGAGCGCGGCCGGCCCGACGAGGCCCTGGCCGCGGCCGCCGAGGCCCGCCGCTGCGGCGCCACCGATCATCGCCTGGCGCTGCTCGAAATCCACGCCCTGCGCCAGCTCGGCTACCTCCCCGAGGCAAGGCGCCGTCTCGAAGCGCTCTCCCGGCAGCAGTTGCTCGACGCCGCCAGCCTGCTGATGCTGGCCGAGCTTCGCCTGGCCGACGGCGAAGCCGACGGGGCCGGCGAGCTGCTCGAGCAGATCGAGGTCGACTGGCCGCAGGCCGCGCAATTGGTTCGGGCGATGCTGGCCGAGCTGGAAGGCGATCGCACCCGCGCCGCCGAACTGGCCGAAAGTCTTCACGACGATGCCAGCCCCCGTCTCAAGCGCCAGTCCCGGCTGCTGAGCGCGAGACTGGCCCTGGCCGACGACCGGCCCGAGGCCTGCATCGATGCGCTTCGCCCGCTGGCAGCCGAGGGCGACGACGACCCCTACCTGCGCTGGATGCTCGCGCGTGCGCTCGACCAGGCCGAGCAGCATGCCGAGGCCGCCGAACACCTGCGCCGATCCGGTTGGCGTTCGCCGGCCCTGCTGCGGGCTGCCGAGGAAGAGTTTCCCGCAGACCTCTATGAAGCGATTGCAGCCCTCGACGGCGGCGATGACTGGCCCTCGCAGCCGCCGGCCGACGAGCGCGCGCAGCCGGTGTTCATTCTCGGCTGGCCGGGCAGCGGACGCGACCAACTGCTGGCCGCGCTGGCCGAGCACCGGGGCACAAGCGTGCTCGGTCGCGAGGATGCGCGCCAGCGCCGCGAAGCGCTGGGACTGCCGGCCTGGCCGGAGGATCTCTCCGCGGCCGACGAGGGCCAGGTGCGCCTGGCGCGCAAGCGCTACATGCGCCAGGCCGACCGCAAGGCCGAGCGCGTGCTCGAGCCGATGTGGCTGCCGATGGCGGCCCTGCCGGCCATTGCCCGCTACTTCCCCGGCAGCGCCGTGGTGCTGGCCGATGCCGACCTGCGCGACCTGGAGCTGGACTGGCGCCTTTCGGGCTATAGCGGCATCGAGGACCTGCGCGCCCTTTGGCAGCGCGAACAGGACGTGCTTGAAACGCTGCTCGAGCGCCTGCCCCTGGAGTTCCTGGTGTTTTCGCGCAGCGATCTCGAGCGCGATACCAGCGAGGTGGCCGCCGAGCTGGCCCGCCTGCTGGACCTCGACGATCGTGCCGCCCTGGCCGAGTCCATCGGTCGTCGCTTGCAGCCCCTGAAGCCGACCGGGCACTGGCGGCACTACGGCGATCTGTTCGCGGAACCCTCGGCCGACTGAGGGCCGCCGGGGCCGTCACGGGAGCGTCATGTTCGGTCGCGGCAAATCCGATAACATGGCGCCAGTTTCTCAAGGGCGGACCCGTTGCGAGCTGCATTCCTGACACTGCTGGCCCTCGTCCTGGCCGCGTGCTGCCCGGGCGACCAGGTCGACGAGCGCGGCTGGCCCAAGGAGCTGGTGCTGGGGCTGGTGCCGTCGCTGGAAGCCGAGGCCATGGTCGACAACCTCGGGCCGCTGGCCGACTTCCTCAGCGAAGAACTGGGCATGCCGGTCACCAGCTTCGTGCCGCAGGACTACACCGGCCTGGTCGAGGCGCTGGGCACCGGGCGGGCCGACATCGGCATGCTGCCGCCGTTCGCCGCCATGCTCGGCCAGCGTCGCTACGATATCGAGACCATCCTGATTTCGGTGCGCAACGGCGAGACCGGCTACCGTTCACAGTTCATGACCAACGATCCCTCCGTGTGCGAGACGCCGGTGGTCGAGAACGAGCGCGGTTACAAGACTTGCGAGGGCGACGTCCGGGTTCTGAAAGGCGAAACGGTGGCCTTCACCGACCCGAACAGCACCTCGGGATTCCTGTTTCCTTCCGTGCACCTGATGCAGCACG
>JAASTB010000200.1 GCA_021767625.1 Wenzhouxiangella sp. | reverse complement strand
TTGCCGAGCCACTCGACCACATCGAGGAAACGGGTGAACCAGTTGCGATTAGCGACGGCAGCCGTCGAGTTGTCGTTGTTGCTCACGGATGAAGTCCCTGCGTTTGATCCGGAATGCCGCCGCGGCAGCGACCCGGCATGATAGCGCACCGAAGCTCGTGGTGCAGTTTGCGGGGGCATGCGGGATTTTTCGGTTCACGCCAAGGCGCAAAGGCGCCAAGGTCGCCAAGCAGGGCATAAAGACATCGAGCGACAGGAGCGCTATTTCCCCGGCCGGGAAATGAGCAAGACACTCCCCCGGCAACGGTTCAAGGTCTTAGTTTACTTGGCGACCTTGGCGCCTTTGCGCCTTGGCGTGAGACCGACGAGCTGCGAAGCGCGCTCAAAGGCCGAGCGCGAACAGGCCCAGGCAGAGGATCAGGCCGGCGACCGGGATCAGGACGGTCAGCGCGCCCATGGCCGGGTAGGCGGCCGAGTGGGTTTCGTTGCAGATGGCGCGGATGGTGGTGACCACGTAGCCGTTGTGCGGCAGGGAGTCGAGCGCGCCCGATGAGATGGAGACCACGCGGTGCAGCTGGTCGGGGTCGACGCCGGCATCGACGTAGTGGGGTCCGAGGATGGGCAGGGCGATGGCCTGGCCGCCCGAGGCCGAGCCCGTCATGGCGGCGATGGCGGATACCGCGATCGCGGCGCTGACCAGGCCGTTGCCGGGCAGGCCGGTGACCCAGACCACGGCGGCGTCGAAGGCGGGCGAGACCTTGGCCACGGTGCCGAAGCCGACCACGGCGGCGGTGTTGCCGATGGCGACCAGCGCTCCGACGCCGCCTTCGGTGAGCGCCTGGCCGGGCTGGTGCAGGTGGCGCAGGTTGATCAGCGCCGCGCCGATGCAGCCGGCCAGCAGGGCGACGATCAGCGCGGAGATGCCGAGCCGGTCGTGCAGGGTGAAGGAAAAGCCCAGCACCAGAAGCAGGGGTACCAGGGCCAGGAGGGGGCTGGGCAGGTCGCCGCGACCGCTTTCCGGGTCGGCCTCGCGTTCTTCGAAGGTCTCACCGCGCGCGACGGCGCGCTTGAGCATCCACTTCAGCCAGAAGTAACCCGTGGTGGCCATGAAGACAGCCACGACCAGGCTGGCTTGCCAGGCCGCCAGTGGTCCGGTGCCGAGGTGTTCGATCGGGATCCAGTTCTGGATCTCGGGCGAGCCGGCGGACGTCATCGTGAACGTCACCGAGCCGAAGGCCAGCGTGGCGGGAATGAATCGACGCGGCAGGTCGGCGTCGCGGAATAGTGCCAGCGCCATCGGGTAGACGGAGAAGGCGACAACGAACAGGCTCACGCCGCCGTAGGTCAGCACGGCGCAGGCGATCACCACCGCCAGGGCGGCATGGTGGGTGCCGAGGCGTCGCACGATCCAGTGCGCCACCGATTCGGCGCCGCCGGAGGATTCCATCAGCTTGCCGAACAGCGAGCCCAGCAGGAAGACGAAGAACCAGGAGGCGATGAAGCCGGTGAAGCCGTTCATGTATTGCGTGATGAGGTCGGCCTGTCCCTCGGCGGCCAGTGGCGGCAGCAGGGCGATGTCGCTGGTCAGCGCGACGAGCAGGGCGCAAAGAGGCGTGGCCACGAACAGGCTCATGCCGCGCATGACGAGTACGATCAACAGGGCGAGGCCGCCCAGCAGGCCGATCAGGCTGAGCATGGTGGATGCTTCCGCTTGAATTCGCGGCCATGTTGGCAAGCCCCCGCGCGGGGCGGAACTGTACCAAGGTACAAGTTACACGCCCCGGCCGCTTGTCTAGTCTGCGAAGCGTGTCGGTCGCTCGCGTTGCGAGGCGACGAGAACAACTAGAGCGAGCAAGCATTCGTCTATCGAAGGGAGTTGAAATGAAATCGCTGAAGCAGTCCAAGAAATCGCCCCGGCTGTCGAGGCTGAGCCTGGCCATCGTGCTGGGCCTGGCCATGACCACCGCGGTATCGGCCCAGGACGAGCAGTCCGAAGACAACAACGAAGGCGAGGCGACCGAAGAGTCGACCGACCTGGGCAATCTCGAAGTGACCGCCCGGCGCCGTACCGAGAATCTGCGCGACGTGCCCATTTCGGTCACCGCGATCACCGGCGAAGGTCTGCAGGATGCCGGCGCCCAGGATATTACCTATCTCAACCAGGTCGTGCCCAACACGACGCTGGAAGTCTCGCGCGGCACAAGCAACACCCTGACCGCCTTCATTCGCGGCATCGGCCAGCAGGATCCAGTGGCCGGTTTCGAGGCCGGTGTCGGTATCTACATTGACGATGTCTACCTCAATCGACCGCAGGCGGCGGTTCTCGACATCTATGACGTGCAGCGCGTGGAAGTGCTGCGCGGCCCGCAGGGCACGCTCTACGGTCGCAACACGATCGGCGGCGCCGTGAAGTACGTGACCAAGCGCCTCGGCCGCCAGCCCTCGGCGAGCGTTCGCGCCAGTGTGGGCAGCTACAACCAGGCCGACCTGGTGGTCAAGGGCGAAACGCCGATCGGCGACACCCTGGCCATCGGCGGCGCCGTGGCAAGCTTCAATCGGGACGGTTTCGGGGACAACCTGACCACCGGCCTGGACAACTACAACAAGGAAGTGATGGCGGCACGGGCCAGCATGGAGTGGACACCGCATCACAGCGTGTTCGTTCGGCTCGCGGGTGACTACTACAAGGACGACTCCAACCCGGTCGGCGGCCATCGTCTGATTCCGGGCCTGTTCTCCGGTGCACCCGTTCTCGACGACGTCTACGACTCGCGCGGCGGCATCACCGGCGAGAACGAGACCGAGCAGCAGGGCCTGAGCCTGCTGGTCGAATACGACATCAATCCCAACTGGCTGTTCAAGAGCATCACCGCGTGGCGCGAAGACGACACGATCAACCAGATCGACTTCGAGGCGCTGCCGCCGGTCGACCTCGACGTCGCCACCATCTACGAGAACGAGCAGTTCAGCCAGGAGTTCCAGCTCAATTATTCCGGCGAGAACGTGACCGGCGTGGCCGGCTTCTACTACCTGGACGCCAACGCCTTCGGACCTTTCGACGTTCGCCTCTACCAGACGGGCGATTTGATCGGTGCGCCGCAGCTCAACGCCTTCACCCTGGGTGATGTCGACACCGAGACCTGGTCGATGTTTGCCGACGCCAGCTTCGACCTGGCCAACATGTTCGACCTGAATACCGGCCTGGAATTGTCGGTAGGCGGTCGCTACACCAGCGACAAGCGTTCCTCGCGCGTCTTGCGACAGAACATGCTGGGCGCTTCGTCCTACTTCGGCGGTGATCCGATCGTCATCGCGACCACGTCGGACTTCGAGGGCTCGGATACCTTCACCGAGTTCACTCCCCGTGCCAGTCTTGCCTGGCAGCCGACGGCCAACCAGAACCTCTATGTGTCCTGGAGCCAGGGCTTCAAGGGCGGCAGCTTCGACCCGCGCGGCCTGACCACCGCCGCCCCCGATTTCAACGGGGACGGTACGGTCAGCGAAGACGAGGTGTTCGAGTTCATGCGCTTCGAGCCCGAGACCGTGGATACCTACGAGATCGGCGCCAAGTCGTCGTTCGCCGACGGCCGCGTCAACACCAGCCTGGCTTTCTTCTACAGCGATTACACAAACATCCAGGTGCCAGGCTCGATCGGCGTCGACAACAACGGCGACGGCATTGCCGACACTTTTGCCGGCGTGACTACCAACGCCGGTGCGGCGACGGTCCAGGGCGTGGAGTTCGAGATGAACGCGCTGCTGGGTCGTAACATGGCGGCGCAGGGCGATGCGCTCACCACCATGCTGACGCTGGGCTATATCGATGCGGAGTACGACGAGTTCATCACGTCGGTCACGAATCCGGCCACGGGCGAGACCGCGCTCGAAGACGTCTCCGACCAGCGCGTGTTCCAGAACACTCCCGACTGGACGGGTCACTGGAACATGCGCTACGACACGCCGATGGAACTGTTCGGCAACGACGGGCTGTTCTCCATCATCGGCGCCTGGTCGTACCGGGGAGAGACGAACCAGTTCGAGGTGCCTTCGCAATTCCTCGACCAGGACGCGTACTCGCTCTATGACCTGCACCTGATCTGGGAGCGCAACGACGGTCGCTACCAGATCGGCCTGCACGGCCGCAATCTCAGCGACGAGCAGTACAAGACCTCCGGTTACGTGTTCGCCACGCCCGACGGCAGTGCGTCCACCCTGGGCCTGGAGGGCGTGATGAACGCCTTCTACGGTCCGCCGCGGACGGTCACCCTGACCGCCACGGTCAACTTCTGAGTTCCGTGAGTCCCGCTTGACTCTCCTTTCGGGCCGGCATCGCACCGCGGTGACCGGCCCTTCTTTTTTGCGTGATGGAACGCTGGAAACGTGGGTTCAGCAAACCGCAGATTTCGCGGATTTACGCAGATTGAAAAAGTGTTCAGCCGAAAATCTGCGTTAATCTGCGAAATCTGTGGTTTCCATAAACTGAGAGCTTAATTGCCCTGCACGACTGCTCATAGACGTCTCCTCGTGGCGGCTGCCCTTCATTCCGGGCCTCGACCGTGTCTACGCTGGCGCTGATCGGTGCCGGGCTGGCCTGGTTGGGCCTGCTGTTCGCCGTGGCGCTGTTCGGCGAGCGCTCGCAGGCGCGCTGGAAGAACCTCTGGCCGGTGGTGTATTCGCTCTCGCTGGCGGTCTAC
>JAASTB010000199.1 GCA_021767625.1 Wenzhouxiangella sp. | reverse complement strand
CAGGCCGCCGGAGACGGTGATGGCCGCCACGCCCTCGATGGATTCCATGTCCTTCTTGAGGCGCTCCTCGGCGTGGCGCCGGAGGATGCGCAGGGCTGCGAACTCGTCGCTCGCGTCGCCGGGCAGAATACGGCTGGCGGCGTCGGCCTCGCGCGCGGCCTCGGAGGTGTCGCGCGAGAGCGCAAAGCGCATCACCGGCTCGGTGGAGGGATCGAAGCGCAGCAGCAGGGGGCGTTCTGACTGCAGCGGCAGGGTCAGCCGCTCGATGCGCTCGCGCACGTCGATGGCGGCGCGATCCATGTCGCTGCCCCAGGCGAACTCCAGGGTGACGTCCGACTGTCCCGTCCGGGAAATCGAGCGTACGCGCTGCACCCCCTGGACCACGCCGACCACTTCCTCGATGGGCCGCGTGATCAGGTTCTCGATCTCACCGGGTGCGGCGCCGGCGAACTCCGTGCGCACCGTCAGCGTGGGATAGGCCAGGTCCGGCAGCAGGCTGATATCGAGTCGGGACAGCGAAACGAGGCCGAAGAGCAGAACCGCCAGGGTGAACATGGCAATGGTCACCCGCCGGCGCGTAGCGAGGCGGATGACGTTCATGAGGAAATATCCACCGCTTCGGTGTTTTCAGCCACGGCCTGTTCGCTGATCGCCTGCGGCGGTTCGGCGTCCTCGCTGCCGAGCACCTGCACGCGGGCACCGCTCTTGAGGCTGGCCTGCCCGGTCACGACCACCGACTCGCCCGGCTCGATGCCGGCGACGATTTCGTAGTCGCCGTTGTTGCGATAGCCGACCTCGACGCTGCGCCGCTGTGCTTGCCCGTCGGCGACGACGAACACCGAAGCTTCGCCATCTTCGACCAGTACCGACTCCACGGGCACCAGGACAGCCTGCTCGCGGCGATCGTAGACGATGTCGAAGCGGCCGAACATGCCCGGCCGCAGCCGACCCGATTCATCACGCAGCTCCACGGTGACGCGGAACGTGCCCGAGTCGGCGTCGATGACCGGGCTGATGCGATCGATCACGCCCACGAAGCGCTCACCGGGGATGGCGTCGGCGCTCAGGGAGGCCGCCTGTCCCGGGGCCAGGCGCGACAGTTCGCGCTCGGGTACGTGCAAGGTCGCCTGCAGCGGATCGAGCGCCGTTACGCGAAAGACGGGCTCGTTGGTGGAAACCATGTTGCCCACCTTGATCATGCGCTCGGAGACGACGCCGGAGATGGGCGCCTCGATGGCGGTGTAGGACAATTCCAGCCGGGCCAGCTCGACGGCGGCCTGCTGGGCCTCGAACTGGTACTGGAGGCGCTCGAAGGCCTCGGTGCTGATCATGTCGCGCTCGTGCATTTCGCGCTGGCGCTCCAGATCCTGACGCAGGCGCTTGAGGTCGGCCTCGGCGCGAAGCAGCTCCAGGCGAAGCCGTTCGTCGTCGACCCGGGCCAGCACGTCGCCGGCGGCGACGCGATCGCCCTCCTCGACCTCGAGCGCGGTGATCCGCCCGCCGACGCGCGGCACCACCGCCGCCTCGCCGTCGGCCTCGAGCGTGGCCGTCGCGGAGTAAAAGGCCTCGATGGCGTCCTGCCGGGCGGCCACCGCCTCGACCGGTACCGCCGGCGATTCGTCCTTCTCCTCGTTCTCGGCGGTTGACTGCTTCGATCCACAAGCCGTCGCAAGGCCCAGGCTCGCAACCAGCAGAAGTGTCAGCGTCTTGTTCATGATTCGGCTCGCCTCGGATAGGGCAATCAAGTGTGTTGGTGAACTATAACAGTAGGACGACTCGAGGGCATGGGCCAAAGGTCATGGTTCCCGGCCCGGGTGAGCCGAATCAGTGCGCGTTTCCGATGACAGGGACAAGTGCTTCTTATTGAGGAAATCGCCATGCAACCCACGCTCCGCCTCCTGCCGGCCGCCGGGGTCGCCCTGCTCCTTCTCATCGCCGCCCCGGCGACGGCGGCCACGATCATCGTCGATTCGCTCGAGGACCGCAGCGACCGGCGAGTCTGCTCGCTGCGTTCCGCCGTAGAGGCCGCCCATATCGACCAACAGGTCGGCGGCTGCCGGGGCGGTGCCAAAGGCGCCGACACGATTGGTTTCCGAACCGGCCTGACCGGCGTCATCCGGCTCGCATTCCCGCTCTATATCCGCTCCGACCTCTCGATAGAAGGTCCCGGCACGGACCGGCTGGCTATCACCGGATCGGTGGTGTCGATCGAAACCGACGGCCGGTCCGAGGTCGACCTCAGCGACCTGACGATGCAAACCGGCCTGCTCATCCGGTCTGTCCGCCGTGTCGGCATTCGAAGCCTGCGGTTCGAGAATGTCTACAGTCAGATGAGCCACGCCTCGGCGATCCAGATCCAGGGCTCGCATCTGGGAGCCGTCGAATCGGTCGAGATCGCCGACAGCGACTTCTACGGCAACCGCAACTCCGACAGCGTGGTGACCGTGACCGGACGTCTCGAACGCCTGAGCATCGAGTCCTCGAACTTCCTCGGCAATCGCGCCGACCTGTCGGGTGCCATCCTGCTCAACGGGACCGGCCCCCTCCTGGCGAGGATCGAAGACAGCTACTTCGCAGGCAACCAGGCCCTCAGCGGCCTCGGCGGTGCCATCGCCGCCATCGGCGATGCACGGCTGGAGCTGGCCCGTAATCACTTCCGGGCCAATCGGGGCCAGGAATCGGGCGCCCTATTCATCGCCGCCGACCGGTTGCGGATCGAGAACTCCGTGTTCCACCGCAACGGCGCCCCCAACACCGGCGCCATTCACATCGTCGAGCTCACCGGCGCCAGCGGCGACTCCCAGCTCCTGTTCTCCACGCTCGTCGACAACGACTCCGCAGGCTATGGACCGGCGCTGGTGAACCAGGCGTCGAATCCCCTGTGGCTGGCTGGCAACCTGCTGCGCCCTGGCAATGCGTTCGCGAGCTGCGACCCGCAGGGCCTGGCCTCGACCGGCTACAACCTGGAGCTCGACGCTGCCTCCTGCCACCTCGGCGGCGCCGGCGACATGGGCTACGTACGGATGATGCTCTACCGCATCAGCGGCGGATCCGCTGCGAGCAGCGTACCCGTACCCGACCCCCATCACTGGGCCGCCGTCGACGCCGTTCCCGCCTACGCCTGCAGCGACCTGTACGGCCGTCCGCTCGAAGACGACTTCCTGGCCCGCACAAGGCCGATCGACTTCATGTCCGGACAACCCGGATTCGACTGCGATGTCGGTGCCGTCGAGCTGCGCGCTTACGACGCACCCATGCCCACGCCCTGACCCGGCTCGTCGCCATTGCCCACGTCAACGTGATATCACGGACACCAATTCGAGGACTCACGATCATGCACAGCAAAACTCTCGGACTGCTCATCGGCCTCCCGCTCACCCTGACCCTGGCCTGGCCGCTTTCGGGCGCCGCTCAGCTCGATCGTCTCAAGAATGCCGTCGAGGGGGTTCGCGGCGCCGTCGAAGGCGATCAGGCCGCTCCCGCCGAGCTCTCGCGCAAGCAGCGCTACGAACTCGACCAGATCGGGATCACGCTCAACAACGCCGAGAACCGCCTGGAGGCCTGGCGCGAGGCCGAGCGTGAGGACATGGCGCGCCTGGCCCGGCGCGGCGCCGAGCGAGGCCGCGACGAGGCGACCGAAGACCTCGAAGCGTACCGCTCGAGTTACCCGCAGCTCGCCGACCATCCCGACGTTCAGGCAACCGAACAGCGCATCGCCGCGCTCGATCAGGCGCTCGCCGGGCAGGCGCAGGCTGCCGCCGACGCCTCGGCCGCTTCGGAGGCGGCGGGGGCTGGCGCCCAGGCCGACGCGGAGCGAATCATAGCCTCGCGGGACAAGCACGGCGATGTGCTCGACACGATCCACGGCCGCAGCGTCGTCTACTACGACAATCCGGAATCCGCCCGCGAGGGCCTGGCAACGATCGAAGCGGCCGAGGCCGCGGCCGGGGAGATCCGTCCGCTCATGCAGACGGTCGCCGAGCGCTACGGCCGCGAGCGAGGCGCAATCACCGAAGCCATGGACGCCGCCGGTGTTTCGGTCGACAAGGCCAACTACATGGTCGCCGCCAACGCTCACGACCTGTTCGAGTTTCTCGAGCAACTGGCCGCGACGCGAGCGGCCAGCGCGGAAACGATCGTCGAAGGCGTTCGCTCACGCCTCGACGATCTCGAAGATTTCGCGGCCAACATCCAGCAACAACGCTTGGCGGAAGCGCTCGAAATGATCGAGATCGGCCAGCAGATCGACCCCAACCAATCCGAACTCAATCGCCTGCGCGTTGCCGTCGAGGAGGCTGCGAGCGAAAAGCAGGCCGAGCAGATGGCACGGATCGAATCGGCCGAATGGCCGGGCCACGTTGCGTCCTTCGACGGCCCCGGTTCCATCGAACAGCTCTCGCAGTCAGTCCACGAATACCTTTCGAACGACCGCGACTGGGGGCAGCGCGAAGTCAAACCGCAGGAGGTCCTCAGCGTGGCCGTTCGCGGCCCATGGCAGGTCGCCAAGCGCGACATCCTGGGTCAGCCGATCCAGTGGCGCCTGCCCGTGCTGGTGGCCGTCACCGACGACGAACTGCGTCCCGACGGCATCGCTCGCGCCTATGAGCTGAGCATGGTGGCGATGGAGGGCGCAGCCAACGACGCGCCCAAGTCCCCGCCCTGGGACGGCTTCTGGGTCGGAGACAACTTCTTCCT
>JAASTB010000198.1 GCA_021767625.1 Wenzhouxiangella sp. | reverse complement strand
TTGCGCGCCAGGGTTTCCATCCAGGGCTTGGCGCGGCCGCCGCGCACGCCCCAGCTGAGGTCGCGGGCCAGGGCGTAGGTCTTGAAGCTGTCGCGCATCTCGGTTAGCCGGGTCCGGATGGCGACGCGTTCCCAGCCCTTCGCCGCGGCCTCGGCGGCCCAGAGCACCATCAGCCCCTGGCCGCAGGCGGCGTTGCGCGTGTCCATCACCTCGATGCGGTCGGGGTCGACCCGTTCGGCGGTCCGGCGCGCGGCCTGCAGGGTGCCGCTCAGGCGCCCGGAGATCTGGATGCCGAGCACGTCGAGTCCGTGCGAGGTCAGCAGCTCGTACTGGCGGCGGAAATCGGCCGGCGGCGGCTGCGATGTCTGCGGGTGCACCGGGGATTCGGCCAGGCGGGCGTAGAACTGCGCCGGCGTCATGGTCAGCTTGTCGAGAAACTCCTCGTCGCCGAAGTTCAGCCGCACGGCCACCACGTGGATGCCGAGGCGCTCGATTTCCTCGGCCGGCAGGTCGGCGGCCGAGTCGGTGACGATGGCTACCTTGCCGGCGTGGTTCATCAGGCCGTGCTGGCGGGTCATGTCGTCGGCTTTCTGCTGTCGCAGTTCGCCGAACTCGCTGCACAGGCCGAACACTTCGCCCGGGCTGTCGGTATGGATATGCACCCGCGCGCGTCGCTCGCCCCCGGCCACCACCAGGGAGCTGGCGTCGAGTTCGTCGAGTCGCTCGCGCAACTGCATCACGTCGAGACCGTCACCCTCGATCAGGCACTCGGTGCAGAAGCGGTGTTTGTCGGGCGCGGCGTGCTCGCGCTCGGCGGCGGGTGGCGGTGCCAAGTCGGCGGCAAAGCGAGGCATCCGGCCGCTGCGCATGTAGCGCCGGATGCCCTCGAGCAGGTCGACGAAACCCTGGGCGCCGGCATCGACCACGCCCGCATCGGCCAGGGCGCTGAGCTGCTGGGGCGTCCCGGCCAGCGACTTTCGGGCCCGAGCCAGGCCGCGCTCGAACAACTCGCGGATGTCCTCGACCCCGTCGCGGGTGACGCGCAGCAATTCGTCGGCGAAGTCCTCGAGCACCGTGGGCAGGGTGCCGGGTACCGGATTGGTCATGGCCGACCAGGCCGAACGGGCGCCGGCGGCCGAAACCTGCGCCAGGCGCTTGCCGTCGAGCACCTGGAACTCGCGGGAAGACTCGCTGAGGCCGTGGAAGTACTGCGCCATGATCGCGCCCGAGTTGCCGCGGGCGCCGTCGAGGGCGGCGTCCGCCACGCCGCGCAGCAGTTCGGGCAGGCTGCGCCCCGACTCGCCCTCGATGGCCCGGCGCACGCTGGCCAGGGTGAACGCGAGGTTGGTGCCGGTGTCGCTGTCGGCGACCGGAAAGACGTTGATCGCGTTGATGTGGTCGCGGCGGCGGAACACGTTGGCGATGCCGGCCAGCAGCGCCTGCTCCAGCCGGGCGGCATCGACGTGGGAAATGGCCTGCGTCACGTCAGTCGGCGACCAGTTCACGCACCTGCGAGGCGGTGAACGGCCAGGACAGTTTCTCGCCGGTTTCGGTGTTGTGGATCACCGGGATCTTGTCGCCATAACGATCGAGCAGCTCCAGGTCGGATTCGATATTGACCTTTTCGTAGGCGTTGCCGAAGCCGCCTTCGGCGAGCAGGGCTTCCGCCTTGGTGCACAGGCCGCAGTCCGGGCGCGTGTAGAACTTGAGTTTCATGGGGTCTTTCGGCGAATGTCGCGATCGCAGAGTGTTGCATTTTAGCTGCTATGAATCCAGCGCGTGCCGATGCCGTTGGGCCGCAAAGACGCTAAACTGCGCGCCATGGCTGTCAGCATATTCGACCTGTTCAAGATCGGCATCGGGCCGTCGAGTTCCCACACCGTCGGGCCCATGCGGGCGGCGGCGACTTTCGTCTCGCGCCTGGCCGACGCCGGGCTGCTCGAGCGCACGGCGCGCGTGCAATCGGACCTGTTCGGCTCGCTCGGGCACACCGGCCGCGGGCACGGCTCCGATCGCGCCGTGATTCTCGGCCTGGAGGGCGAAATGCCCGACCGCGTCGATCCGGACCACATCCCGCGCCGCATGGACGAGATCGCCGAGTCCGGACGCATGCGCCTGGCCGGCGAGCACGACATCGCGGTGGACCTGCGCAAGGATCTCGTCTTCCACAAGCGCCAGACCCTGCCGCACCATCCCAACGGCATGCGTTTCACCGCCTTCGACACCGACGGCGGGGAATTGCTGTCGCGCGAGTACTACTCGGTGGGCGGCGGTTTCGTCGTCAACGCCGACGAGGCCGCGGCCGATCGCATCGTCGCCGACGAAACTCCGCTGAAGTACCCCTTCTCGACCGGTGACGAGCTGCTCGCCATCTGCGCCGACCACGACCTGCGCATCAGCGACGTGATGCTGGCCAACGAGTCGGCCTGGCGCAGCGAGGCCGAGATCCGCGACGGTCTGCTGACGATCTGGCAGGCGATGCGCGAGTGCGTCGACCGCGGTATCGGCATGGAGGGCACGCTCCCCGGCGGGCTGAACGTGGCCCGGCGCGCGCCGGCGCTCTACAAGAAGCTGTGCGCGCGGGCGAAGGAAGAAAACCTCGACCAGCTCGACTGGATCAATCTGTACGCCCTTGCCGTCAACGAAGAAAACGCGGCCGGCGGGCGAGTGGTCACCGCGCCGACCAACGGCGCGGCCGGCATCATCCCGGCCGTGCTGCATTACTACCGGCGATTCATCGAGAGCGCCAGCGAGGACGGCGTCATCGAGTTCCTGCTCACGGCCGGCGCCATCGGCATCCTGTACAAGGAAAACGCCTCGATTTCGGGCGCGGAGGTCGGCTGCCAGGGCGAGGTCGGGGTGGCCTGTTCGATGGCGGCCGGTGGGCTGACCGCGGCGCTCGGTGGCAACATGTTGCAGGTGGAAAACGCGGCCGAGATCGGTATGGAGCACAACCTGGGCCTGACCTGCGATCCCGTCGGCGGCCTGGTGCAGATTCCCTGCATCGAGCGCAACGCCATGGGCTCGGTCAAGGCGGTCAACGCCACCCGGATGGCCATGGCCGGCGACGGCAAGCATCGCGTCAGTCTCGACAAGGTGATCAAGACCATGCGCGATACGGGGCGCGATATGAAGTCCAAGTACAAGGAGACTTCGCGCGGTGGCTTGGCTGTCAATGTCATTGAGTGCTGAGCCGGTGAAGGTTTCAGGGTTCAGTTTTCATGTTTCAGGAAGAAAGCGTTGGGTGATGGCCTCGGGCGGCAAGGCGCTCGTTGGCGCGGTGCTGTCTTGGATCCTGGTGACGGCTGTTTCGGCGCAGACGATTTATATCTGGGAGGACGCCGACGGGGTCAAGCATTTCACGGATCGCAAGCCGGTGACCGAGCGCGAGGTCACCGTGCAGCGTGCCGAGGCCGAGCCGCAGCGCCTGGTCGACGTGGTCAAGGCCGGTCCGAAGGACGACCCCTTCTGGGTGTTCCGCAACCGCATTCACGGCCCGGTGAGCGTTCGCGTCGGCCTGGTCGAGGCCAGCAACGTCGTCACCCAGCCGCGGCTGCCGGAAGTCTTCGTGCTCGACGGGCTGGAAGAACGCGAGCTGGTGACCATCGGTCCGCTCGACGGTCGGCAATCCTGGTCGTACCGCTTCGAGACCGCCAGCGTGCCGGGGCGAATCGGTGCACGGCACGCCCCAGCGCGACCTTACCGTCCGCCCATTCCGCCAGGCAGCCGGTTCCGCGTCGGCCAGGCCTTCGGCGGCGAGTACAGCCACAACAGTCCTTCGGGTTTCCACGCGGTCGATATCCAGACGCCGCTGGGCACGCCCGTTCACGCCGCCCGCGCCGGCGTGGTGATGGATGTCGCGCGCTATTTTCATGGCGCCGGCAAGGATCTCGAGCGCGACGGCCCGCGCGCCAACTACGTGCGCATCCTCCACGACGATGGATCGATGGCGCTCTACGCCCACCTGGATTACGAAGGCGTGCGCGTGCGTCCGGGTGAGCGCGTTGAACGGGGCGAGCGGATCGGCCGCTCGGGCAACACCGGCTTCAGCACCGGCCCGCACCTGCACTTCGCCGTGCAGGTCAACCGCGATATGGAACTGACCTCCGTGCCCTTCGAGTTCGAAAACGAGCAAGGGCGGGCTGTTCAGCCCCGGCCCGGCGATTGGCTGTCGCCGCGCTGACCCGGACCTGAAGGCACCCGACTGGATTGATCCCGCTTCACCACGCCCCGGTGCAGGTCAGGTCATTTGACAACAATTAGATATTTAGCTAATAATAAAAACATGAGCAATGTCTTCAAGGCACTGTCCGACCCGACCCGGCGCGAAGTCCTCAAGCTTTTGCGCGGCGGCCCGCTGAGCGCCGGCGAGCTGGCGTCGCACTTCGACGTTTCCAAGCCGACCATGTCGGTGCACTTCCGGGTGCTCAAGGAGGCGGGCCTCGTGAGTGTGGAGCGCGACGGGAAGTCGATGATCTATTCGCTGCGCATGTCCGTGCTGGAAGAAGCGCTGATGGGCTTCGCGCAGACCTTCGGAATGGCGCCCCCATCCGAACAATCCGACAAAGAGGAATCCGAACAATGAACAAGGAGCTCACCTGGCGCCCTATCGCGCTGCAGATACTGATCCTGCTCGCCATCGCCTTCGGCGTCCTGGCCTGGACCCAGCGGCCCGAGGGGGCCCTGGTCTGGATGACCGGGATGCTCTCCATGCCGCTGGCCTGGCTGCTGGTCGTCGCCTTC
>JAASTB010000197.1 GCA_021767625.1 Wenzhouxiangella sp. | reverse complement strand
TACCTGTACGTGCGCAACCAGACCTACCGCGCCCTGGGCCAGGAGGTGGCCGTGGCGTCCTTCGGCGACCAGGCGCCGCAGGTGCGCAGCTTCCAGGTGCCCGACGAAGTCGTCGAGATGGTCTCGCCGCATCGTGAAGAGTTGATGGAGGGGTACGCCTTCGCCTGGTTCGGCATCTAAATTTCGCGGCTGGACGCGCCGAGAGCCTCGCTGACGGCGCCCGGCGGTGCTCGGATTGCTCATGTACTTCGTATGTACACTCCGCATCCTGCGCTCCGGCGGTCACCGACAGCGAGGCTCTCGCCACGCCCAGCCGCGAAATTTCCCATTGGGTGGCTAGTTGCTGCGTCCGGCAGCTCAGGTGGAGCGAGTGGTGCGGTTTTGGCGCAGCCAAAGGAGCGCCGGGAGCGGAGCCGGCCGAGCGTGCTCGGATTGCTCATGTACTTGTTCGTACACTCCGCATCCTGCGTTCCGGCGGCCGCCGTCAGAGCGGCGCTCGCTACGCTCTGATGCGAAATTTCCCAATAGAGATATTGAGGCGTTCGACGTACGGGGAGCGCGGGGGCATCTGATAAGCTTGCCGGCATTGAAGCAGCGCGGAGGCGCCGACGATGTTGCGCAAGATCATTCTTCTCGTCTTCATCCTGATCGCCCTGCTGATCGCGGCGGTGGTCATCGCCGCGCTGGTGATCGATCCCGACGACTACCGTGAGGAACTGGCCCAGCGGGCCAGCCAGCAACTGGGCCGCGAGGTGCGGCTCGAAGGGCCGATGGAGCTGACCTTCTTCCCCTGGCTGGCGCTCGACATTCGCGATGTGACCGTCGGCAATCCGCCGGGCTTCGACGAGGCGCCGCCCCTGGCGGGAATCGAGCGCGCCACGGCTTCGATCCGCGTGCTTCCGCTGCTGCGCGGCGACATCGAGATCGGTGCGGTGACCCTCGAGCGTGCCGGTTTGCACGTCGTCACCGCCCGGGGCGGTGCGAGCAATCTCGAGGGCCTGTTCGAGCCCGCCGAGCCGGCCGCCGAATCGGGCCAGCCGACCGACCTGTCGCAGATTCGCACCGGCAGCGTTCGCTTCGACAACGTGGTGCTGAGCCTGATCGACCTGGCCGCCGGCTCGCGCACGGAACTGCAGCTCGACAGCCTGGAGCTGGGTTCCTTCGCCGCCGGACAGGACGTGCCGCTTTCTCTCGCCGGCCGGCTGGTCGAAGGCGGCGAGACGGCATTGACGATGGCGTTGGACGGAACCGTTCGGGTATCCGCCGACCTCGGCGAAGTGGCCTTGTCGGACTGGTCGCTGGAATACAGCCTGCCTGCCGCCGGCGCCGAGGGCGAGGCCGGCGGCAGCCTGGTGGTCAATCCCCTGGCCGAGCCGCTGAGGATCGAGCTGACCGGCTTCACCAACCGCATCGAAGCCGGCGAGCTGGTGGCGGAGTTGTCGGCGCAGCAGCCGGTGACCGCGATCATCGGCGACATCGTGCGGGCCAGCCTGCCGGCGGCCCGCCTGTCGCTCAACGGCCAGTCGCTGGATATCGAGGGCGAGGCGACGATCGGCGAGACGATCGGCGGTCGCCTGGCCGTCAGCGGCGAGCGGCTGGACCTGGCCGCCCTGGCCCCGGAGAGCGATTCGGACGCCGTGCAAACCGAAAGCGCCTCGGGCGGTGAAGCCGCGCAGGACTTCAGCGCCCTGGGGATGTTCGATCTCGGCTTCTCGCTGGACCTTGGTGAGCTGATCCTGGTCGAAGGCGCCCGGCTGACCGACGTGACCGCCCGCAGCCGGCTGAGAGGCGGCGAGCTCACCCTGAACCCGCTTTCGGCGAAGCTGTTCGGCGGCGGGTTCGAGGGCAGCGCCCGCGTCGACTTCAACCAGCAGCCGCCCGAGGTCGTCCTCACGCCCGAGCTGTCCGGCATCCGGGTGGCCGAGCTGGCCTCCCTGCTGACCGGCCGGTCCCCGGTCGACGGCGAGGGCGAGTTCCGCATGGACCTGCGATTCCGGGGCTTCGGAGCGCAGCAGATTCTCGAGTCGCTCGACGGCAGCGGCAACTTCGCCGTGGCCGACGGCGTGCTCCAGGGCGTGGACCTGCAGGCCCTGATCGACCAGGAGCTGACCACCGACAATCTGGGCAACATTGCCCGGACCTTCGGCGGCGAGACGCATTTCCGCACGCTCAGCGGCGGCCTGCGCATCGAAGACGGCGTGATCGAGCTGCCCGGCGTTGACCTGGCGGCGGCCGGATATGCCGCCACGGGCCAGGGGCGCATCGACCTCGGCGCCAACCGCGTCGACTACGCGCTGGCGCTCGACCTGGGCGAGGAGCTCACGCAGAAGCTGCCCGGCGCCCTGCGCCGCGCGACCCAGGGACGGATTCCGCTGAGCATTTCCGGGGAACTGACCCGGCCGACGGTCAGCGTGGACCTGGCCGCCCTGGCCGAAGGCGCGATCCGCGAGGAACTCGGCCGGCGCCTGCTCGAAGCGCTGGAAGACGACGACGAAGAAGAATCGGTGCCGCAAGGCGAGGGCGAGCAGCCCGACGCCCGGGGCGAACAGGCGAGCGGCGAAGGCCAGGCTGCCGAGGAAGCCGACGAAGACGAACAACGCCGCGACGCCGCCCGCAGCTTGCTGCGCGGCCTGCTCGAATCCCGGGAAAAAGAGCCGGAGTCCGCACAGGAAAGCCAGCCCTCCGAGGCTGCCGAGGAGGAATCCGAAACCGAAGAACCGCCACCAACCTGAGGATCGCGAGTACCACCGGACAGTGCCAGGCGACCGCGCAGTAGCACTCGGACGCTTACGTCAGCCCGGGGCCATGCCGCCGTCGACTCCGATCACCTGGCCGTTGATGTAGGCGGCCTTGTCGGAGCACAGGAAGGCGGCGAGCGCGGCGACGTCCTCGGGTGAACCGAAGCGGCCGGCGGGAATCGCCGCCAGCAGGCTTTCGCGGTCGAGCTCGCCGAGCATGCCGGTGTCGATCACGCCCGGGGCGATCACGTTGGCGCTAAGCCCCCGGCTGGCCATCTCTCGCGCCAGCGAGGCCACGGCGCCGTGCATGCCGGCCTTGGCCGCCGCGTAGTTGACCTGGCCGCGGTTTCCGATGCGCGCGGCCACGCTCGAGACCGCCACCACCCGGCCCCAGCGCAGCCGGGCCATGCCCAGCAGCGCCGGCTGGACCACGTTGTAGAAACCGCCCAGGTTGACGTCGATGACGCGCTGCCACTGCGCCGGCGACATGCCGGCCATGGGGGTGTCGTCGTGGATGCCCGCGTTGTGCACCACCACCCCGAGCGGTGCCGCGTCGACCAGTTCGGTCACCGCCGAGCGCGTCGCTTCGCCGTCGGCCAGGTCGAACTGGACCGGCTCGGCCGAGCCGTCCTCGGTACGGATGGCCTCGACTACTGATTCCGCCCGGTCGAGACCGCGCCCGGCATGGACCAGGACGTGGTGGCCGTCGGCGGCCAGGGCGCGGCAAATGGCCGCGCCGATTTCTCCCGAGCCGCCGGTGACCAGCGCGCGGCAGGGTTCGGGGCGGCGTCCGGTTCGCGAGCGGCTCATGCCGCCTGCCCGGAGTCGGGGAACATCACGGTCGCGCGACCGCGCGCGAGCATCGTCTCATCGCCCAGGACCCGGAACTCGTAGACCTCGCCGACGGCGCTGCCGCCGATGCGTTCGGCGTGGATGACCAGTTCGGCCGGCTCATCGAGCGCGGCCAGGCCCAGTTCGAGTTCGGGCAGGGCCACCAGGCGCCCTTCGCGCGGCGGCGCGTCGGTGGCCGCCAGCAGGCTGCCGTGGACGGCCATGGCCTGCGCCCCGTATTCGGCCAGGGCGCTGGCCGGCAGCACGCCCTTGCGCGCGAGTGGATGGTTCTCGAGCGGGCCGGTCTCGGCCCGGCAGGTAATGCGCGCGTCGTCGTGGCTGACGACCTCGTCGATAAGCACCATGGCGCCGGCGTGCGGCACGCGCGACTCGATGTCGGTGATGCGTTCGTTCACCTGGGTTGTCCGATTCGGGTAAACAGCCAAGATAGCAAAATGCCCAGCGCGACGGTCAAGCCCAGCATCTGCAGCATGCCGATGACCGACTGGCCGAGGACGAAGAACACGCCGCCGGTCGACAGCGCGCAGGTGTTGATGGCCCGACGGCTGCGGGCCGCGGCGGGCGGGTCGCGGCGGAAGCTGCGCGAAAACAGCGCGAAGTCGAGCCCGATGCCCGCGGTCAGCAGCAGGCCGATGAGGTGCACGATGGTCAGGCCGCCGTCGAAACGGCTCATCAGTGCGGCGGTCACCAGCACGGCGGCGGCGGGCGGCAGAACGACGGCCAGCATTGCGCCGACCCGGCGCAGGCGCAGCCACAGCAGGCCCAGGATCAGGGCCGCGGCGATGCCCAGGCTCCAACCCGCCTCGTCGCGCCAGGCGGCGACCATGGCCCGCGAGCCCTCGGCCAGGTCGACCAGCCGGGCGGGCGCGTCTTGGGCTTCGAGCAAGGCGGCGAGTCGCGCGGCGTCGGTCAGGCCCACGGGCTGGATGAGCGTGCGCCAGCCACCGTCGCTGGGCATCAACTGCGAATCGAGGCGGGCCTGCAGCGGCGTGCCGTCCCAGAACTCGCGCGTGATCGGTCCCCGCGCCTGGGCGGCGGCCAGGTCCGACAGGAAGGGGTCGAAGGCGTCGGCCCGGAAGCCCGATTCGGCGGCGGCCAGGCGTTCGCTCATTTCGCCGGGCGCCGGCCAGGCCGACAGCCGGGCGCGCTGTGTGCTCTC
>JAASTB010000196.1 GCA_021767625.1 Wenzhouxiangella sp. | reverse complement strand
TTGCCGAGCGCATGCCGAATGCGATGCTCGAGCTGCAGGGCATGGATCTCTTCGGTGATGGGGCGAATCGACGGGGCCAGCAACCAGGCGGACAACTGCCCTATTGCGATGAAGAAGGCGCCGCGGGTTGCCCACTGGAAGGTGTCCTGTGCTTCGCTGGTGATGACGAATTCCGGCGTCATCGGGCCGGCCAGCGCGGTAGCCGAAACGCCGGTCAACAGGGCCACAAAAGGCCCGAAGCGCGTGGCCGCGAAGAGGATCGGCAGGTAATAGAAATGGGGCGCCAGGGCGCCGGCACCGCCGGCCGCGTAGACGAGCAACCAGGACAGGGCCAGACCCAACCCGATCATGGCAAGCGACGTCAGGCGGGGCAGCCCGACGGAGGCGCGCAATGTTCGATAGGCGAGCAGGTCGGCGACATAGCGTCCGTTTCCCGCCCGCAACGAGAGATCGTGCTTGGTCACGATCGTTCTCCTCGCGATTTGTCAGGACATCCGGTTTACCCCTTCCCAAGAATTCAACCGAATGCCCTTGCACCGTATCACAGGAACGATGACGGTGACTTGACGCCGCCGCCCGCAGGCGACGGCGTTGCCCGAGAGTCGATGTCAGGGCGTGACGCGTTCGATCTCGCCGCCGACTTCGCCTTCGACAATCAGTTCGACGCGGCTGTCGACGCGCACGTCGCCGGAGACCGAGGCATCGGCCGCGATCTCGACGACCGGGAGTTCCTCGTCGTAGTCGGCGTCGAGCAGGAGGATGATGCTCCCGTCCACCTCGCTGCCGCCCAGCACCATGATGTCGCCGGCCTCGGGCCAGGACAGGCTGCCGCCGAATCCGAAGAAGCCGCCGTTGCGGCCGGCGTTCTCCTCGGTGATCTCGATGACCAGGTCGCCGCCGGAGCGGCTGCCGTTGTCGAGCGTGATGTCGCCGGCCAGGGTCTGGATGCCCTGCTCTGCCGTGGCCCCGTCGAGCGTGACGCCGCCGTTGCGGGTCGTGATCCGGCCTTCGGCCCGGCTGCCGGGCGCCAGCGCAACACGACCGTTGCGAGTCTTGATGGTGCCGCCCACCACGGCGTCGGGGCCGACCTCGATGCCGCCATTTCGCGATTCCAGGCCGCCCGTGCGGGCCGACTCGCCGATCTGGATGGCGCCGTTACGGGACTCCATGCTTCCGGCGGTCGAGCCCGCGCCCAGGCTGATCCAGCCGTTGCGCGAATCGATGGCGCCGTATTCACCGCGCCCGCCCAGATCGATGCTGCCGTTGCGCGTGCTGACGTGGCCGGCCGTGACCGCCACGCCGGTTTCGATGTCGCCGTTGCGGCTTTCCAGCGAACCCTCGACGACGGCTTCATCGCCGACGCGAACCGAGCCGTTGCGGGTCTCGACATCGCCCTCGTGGGTC
This sequence comes from Wenzhouxiangella sp., assembly GCA_021767625.1. Classification (GTDB taxonomy): domain Bacteria; phylum Pseudomonadota; class Gammaproteobacteria; order Xanthomonadales; family Wenzhouxiangellaceae; genus Wenzhouxiangella. Next base: position 3,347 of record JAASTB010000196.1, on the reverse strand, counting down.
GAGCCGGCAGGAATGCTGACGCTCTCTCCGGCCAAGGCCAGCGAGGAGACGGCCAGCAGCACCACGGCCGTGGTGATGGTGAAGGGTCGAATTGACATGATTGCGCCTCGTTGCTGAATACGTCGTGCCCATTCAAGCACGACCGGCCGCACAGAACACAGTGCCAGAGGTCACGCGTGGGCCGTTGCGGGCAAAGGCTTGCGCGTTGACGTGCATCAATGCGTGCCGCCTTGCCCGGGCGTATTTTTACAGGGCGTTGTTCATTCCGACAAAGGAGGATGAATCATGGCAGTTCCACGCAGGCGCCAGCGCGCCCAGCATTCCAGCAGCAACGCCCTTCGCCGGCTCATGTCGCTGGCTGACTGGCCTTTCGAAGACTTTCCCGATGAGTCGTTCTTCACCGAGTCCTGGGCTCCGGCCGTGGACCTGAAGGAAAACAAGAAAGCCTACATCGTCAAGGCCGACATTCCGGGCGTTGACCCCAAGGACATCGACGTCACGCTCGAGAACGGCGTCCTGACGGTGCGCGGCGAGCGCAAGGAAGAACACCGTGAGGAAGGCGAGGACTTTCATCGCGTCGAACGCTTCTCCGGCAGCTTTGCACGACAGTTCTCCCTGCCCGATGCGGCCGACGACGGCGTCGAGGCGAACATGAAGGACGGCGTGCTCGAGATCAGGATTCCCAAGTCCGAGAAGGCCGTCGCCCGCAAGATCGAAATCAAGAGCTGAACTGCATCGAAAGCTGAATCAAGGAGATCGCATCATGAGTGTCGCCAAGGTCGTCGAGATTACATCCGATTCCACCGAAAGCTTCGAGGACGCCATCCGGCGCGGTATCGAACGTTCCGAGAAGTCTTTGAAGAACGTGCGCGGTGCCTGGATTGCCGAGCAGAAGGTAATTGTAGAGGACGGCAATATCATTCGCTATCGCGTGACCATGCGTGTGAGCTTCGTGCTCGAGTAGAAGCACCATCTGACATGCGCGGCCAGAAGGGGCGGAACCGCTTGGGTCGGTAACGGTGTGGTGCTGTTCGAGAGGAGCAAACGTTCATGGGTGAATGCTGGGTAATCGTGGCCGACAGCACGCGTGCCAGGCTGTTTCGCAAGGGCGAAGGTCAGACGCTCGAGGAGTTCGACGCCCTGCTCAATCCGGCCGGCCGGATGCGCGAGCAGGACCTCGTCTCGGACGAGCAAGGACACGGGTTGAATCGCTCGAGATCGGGGCGGTTTTCAATGTCAGAACCGGAAAGCCAGCGGGAGCATGCGGAGAAGTTCATGGCCGGCGAACTGGCCGGTCGCCTGCGCCAGGCGCGGCTGGACGGCAGCCTCTCCCGATTGCACATCCTGGCTGCCCCTCGTTTTCTGGGCCAGCTTCGCGGTCGTCTCGATGACGAAACCCGCGCCCTGATTCAGAGTGAGACGGCCAAGAATGTCTCGAAGCTCGATGCCGATGGTATTAGGGGGCAGTTGCCGGAGTACCTGTGACCCAAAGGCGCCTAGCTCGGCGGTATTGGCGAGGCCATCTCGCATGAGCATAAGTTTCGACAACCGCGAGGATGCCGGACGAATCCTGGCGCAACGACTCGATCGCTATGCTGGCCGGGACGATGTCCTGGTTCTGGGGTTGCCGCGCGGCGGCGTTCCCGTTGCCGGCGAGGTTGCGCGCGCGCTGGGCGTGCCGCTGGATGTGCTCGTGGTGCGCAAGCTCGGCGCGCCGGGACAACCGGAACTGGCGATTGGCGCGATCGCCAGCGGGGGTGTGCGGGTGCTGTCGCATGACCTGATCTCGCAGCTCCACGTCAGCGAATCGCGGCTGGCCTCGGAAGTCGAAAAGCAGCGCGAAGAACTGGAACGCCGGGAGCGGCAGTATCGAGGCGATCGGCCCTTCCCCGACCTCGAAGGCAAGACCGTGCTCGTCGTCGACGACGGCCTCGCCACGGGCTCGACAATGGAGGCGGCGGTCAAGGCGCTGAGACAGCACGGGCCGCGCGCAATTGTCGTGGCCGTTCCGGTGGCGCCGCGCCATGTCTCCGCAGGGCTGCTGTCGGCTGCGGACGAATTCATCGCCATATACCAACCGCCGGACTTCATGGCCGTGGGCCAGTTCTATCGCCGCTTCGATCAGACCAGCGACGAGGAAGTGCGAGGCATTCTTGCTGCACATCCGCATTGAAACGCGTGTCCGGGACGTTGCAGCAACATCGTCCGCGATTGACCTGCATCACGACGCGGCACACGCGTCGCCCCTACCATTGCACCCAACGACAGCCATGAGGCACTCGCAATGAAACGCATTATCCTGATTCTCCTGCTCGTTCCCTTTCTGATGCTTCCGGGCTGCGCTACCGGCCCCAAGGAAGAGGCCGGCATGGTCATCGGCGGCATCATCGGCGGCGTCCTGGGCAGCCAGGTCGGTAGCGGTCGGGGCCGCACGACGGCGACCGTGATCGGTGCACTGGCGGGCAGCGCCATCGGCAGTTCGATTGGACGCGAAATGGACGAACTCGACCGGATGAAGATGTCGGCCACCCTGGAAACGACCCGCACGGGTGTCTACACCACCTGGACCAATCCCGACACCGGATACGACTACCGCATGGTGCCGACGCGCACTTACGAGTCGGCCGAGGGGCCGTGCCGCGAGTACACCCTGGACGCCGAGATCGGCGGCAGAACCGAGCAGGTCTACGGCACGGCATGCCGGCAGGCCGACGGAAGCTGGCGAATCGTCGACTGATGGTCGCGCCCTACTCCCCCGCAGCGTTACTCAGGGCGGCAAGATCGAGGATGTGGATCTGGCGGTTGTTGACCGACAGCACTCCCTGGTCCTGATAGCGGGTGAAGGTCCGCGACAGGGTCTCCGGGGCCAGGCCCAGGAAACGGGCCAGGTCGCGTCGGTTGAACGGCAGCGTGAGATGCACCGGGCTTTTTCCCCGCGAATGCTCGTCGCGGGAAAAGTCCAGCAGGAATTCCGCCAGGCGACGCTCGGCCGGGTGACGGTCCATGTGCAGGAGCCGGCCGAAGCGCTGGATTTCACGATACATGCCTTCGACCAGGCCTTCCATTCCGTTCGTGCGCAGGGGGCCTTGCGGCAGCTCGGCCACTTCGATGCTGCAGATTTCCAGGGCAACCACGCTGGAGAGCGCGGGCTTGCCGATCAGTGCCTCGAAGCCCAGCACATCGCCGGGCCCGTGCATGCCGAGGATCTGTTCCTCGCCGTCGCGGTGGACGCAATAACTCTTGAGATGACCGGTGCGAACGATGAAAGCCTCGTCACTGACATCACCCGCCTGGAAGAGATGGTCCCCGGCCTGAAGAATCCGTCGCGGAGAATGACCTTTCCGGAT
>JAASTB010000195.1 GCA_021767625.1 Wenzhouxiangella sp. | reverse complement strand
TATATCTTTCAATCGCGATAAAAGGATATAGTCATCGACCTGGACCGCGTGGGCCGCCACTGCAGCCTGCTGGGGGACGCGACCCGGCTGAGGCTGCTGGCGCTGCTCGAAACCGAGGAACTGACGGTCGCCGAGCTGGCGCAGATCACGCGCCTGGCGCAGCCGCGCGTGTCCACGCACCTGGCCCGGCTGCGCGAGGCCGGGCTGGTGGTCGACCGGCGCGACGGCGTGTCCGTCTACTACCGGCTGGGCAACGCCGACGACAATCCCGAGCTGCACCGGCTCTGGGCGCTTTTCCGGGACGGCCTGGACGATGCGGTCGTTTCCGCCGACGCCGAGCGCCTGCCCGAGATCATGGCGCAGCGCGCTGCCGGCCGCAACTGGCCCGACTCGGTGGCCGGCGACATGGAACGCCACTACTCGCCGGGCCGCACCTGGGAAGCCACGACCCGCGCGCTGGTCCAGCTCCTTTCGCTTGGGCGGGTACTGGATGTCGCTTCGGGCGACGGCGTGATGGGCGAATTGCTGGCGCGCCAGGCCGAGCGCATCGACTGCGTGGACGTTTCCGAAAAGGTCGTCGCCGCCGGGCGCGAGCGCGTCAAGCCGTTCGAGAACGTGCAGTTCCATCTCGGCGACATGCACGCCCTGCCCTTCGAGGACGGCGCCTTCGACAGCGTGCTGATGATGCACGCCCTGACCTACAGCGATCGCCCGCAGGCCGCGCTGGCCGAGGCGGCGCGGACCCTGAAAGCGGGTGGACGACTGGTGGGCGCCACGCTCAGGAAGCATCGCCACAGCGCGCAGGTGAAGACCTTCGGGCACGCCAACAACGGCTTCACGCCGCGCCAGCTCGCCGGCCTGATCGAGAAGGCCGGGCTGAAAGCCGCCTTCTGCGACGTGACTTCCGTGGAACGCAAGACACCGAATTTCGAAATCATCACCTTCCTCGCGGAGAAAGCATGACCCGACTGCAATGGCACGATCCCGACGGCGTCGAGACGCTGTTCGGCGCGCTGGGCGAGCGCATCCTGCTGCTCGACGGCGCCATGGGCACCATGATCCAGAACGAAAAGCTCGACGAGGCCGCCTTCCGCGGCGAACGTTTCGTCGACCACCCCGACGACCTCAAGGGCAACAACGACCTGCTCACGCTCACGAAACCGGAGCTGGTCACGCGCATCCACGACGAGTTTCTCGAGGTGGGCTGCGACCTGGTCGAGACCAACACCTTCAACGCCAACCGCATCAGCCAGGCCGACTACGCCCTGGAGGATCTCTCCGAGGAGATCAATCGCGAGGCCGCCAAGCTCGCCCGGGAGGCCTGCGACCGGTTCACCGACAAGACCGGACAGCGCCGCTACGTCGTGGGCGTGATCGGACCGACCAACCGCACGGCATCGATCTCGCCGGACGTGACCAACCCCGGCTACCGCAACATCGATTTCGCCACCCTCGTCGAGGCCTACACCGAAGCCGCACGCGGCCTGCTCGACGGCGGCTCGGACCTGATCCTCATCGAGACCATCTTCGATACCCTCAACGCCAAGGCGGCCGTCTACGCCGTCTACGAGGAGTTCGAGCGGCGCGGCGAGCGCTGGCCGCTGATGATCTCGGGTACGATCACCGACGCCTCCGGCCGAACCCTTTCGGGTCAGACGCCCGAGGCCTTCTATTACTCTGTGGAACACGCCGAGCCCTTCTCGGTGGGCTTCAACTGCGCGCTCGGCGCCGACCAGCTCAAGCCGCACATCAAGGCGCTCTCGCGCGTGGCCGACTGCCTGGTCTCGGCCCACCCCAACGCCGGGCTGCCCAACGAGTTCGGCGAGTACGACCAGACGCCGGAGGAGATGGCCGAGATCATCGAGGGCTTCGCCCGGGATCGACTGGTCAACATCATCGGCGGCTGCTGCGGCACCACCCCCGAACACCTGGCCGCGATCGGCAAGGCGATCGATGGCCACTCTCCCCGTCCAATTCGATCCAAGAAAGCGGCATGAGCGACACCGAACGAAACAAGCGCCACACGCGACTGAGCGGCCTCGAGCCGCTGGTCATCACGCCCGAACTCAACTTCGTCAACGTCGGCGAGCGCACCAACGTCACCGGCTCGGCACGCTTCAAACGCCTGATCGCCGAGGAGAAATACGAGGAAGCCGTCGAGGTCGCCCTGCAGCAGGTCGAAAACGGCGCGCAGATCATCGACGTGAACATGGACGAAGGCCTGCTCGACTCCGAACAGGCGATGGTCGATTTCCTCAACCTGATCGCGGCCGAGCCGGACATCGCCCGGGTGCCGGTGATGATCGATTCCTCCAAGTGGAGCGTGATCGAGGCCGGCCTGCGCTGCCTGCAGGGCAAGGGCGTGGTCAACTCGATCAGTCTCAAGGAAGGCGAGGCGGCCTTCCTGGAGGAGGCGCGCAAGATTCGCCGCTACGGTGCGGCCGTGGTGGTCATGGCCTTCGACGAGGAAGGCCAGGCCGATAACGCCGAACACATGGTCGAGTGCCTGTCGCGCGCCCACAAGCTGCTGACCGAAGAAGCCGGCTTCCCGCCGGAAGACATCATCTTCGACCCCAACATCTTCCCGGTGGCGACCGGCATCGCCGAGCACGACAACTACTCGGTCGAGTTCATCGAGGCCACGAAGGCACTCAAGAAGCGATTTCCGGACTGCCACGTCTCCGGCGGCGTTTCGAACATGTCCTTTTCCTTCCGCGGCAACAACCCGGTGCGGGAAGCCATGCACTCGGTCTTCCTCTACCACGCCACGAAGGCGGGCATGGACATGGGCATCGTCAATGCCGGCCAGTTGGCCGTCTACGACGACATCGACCCCGAACTGCGCGAGCTGGTCGAGGACGTCGTCCTCAACAGGCGATCGGATGCCACCGAGCGCCTGCTCGAGGCCGCCGACAAGTTCAAGGGCGACGGCAAGAAGGAAGAGAAAGACGAGGCCTGGCGCGAGAAACCGGTGGCCGAGCGCCTGAAGTACAGCCTGGTCAAGGGCATCGACAAGCACGTCACCGAGGACACCGAGGAGGCCCGCCAGCAGTTCGACACGGCGCTGGAGGTCATCGAGGGACCGCTGATGGACGGCATGAACTACGTCGGCGACCTGTTCGGCGAAGGCAAGATGTTCCTGCCCCAGGTGGTCAAGTCCGCGCGCGTGATGAAGAAGGCCGTCGCCTACCTGGTGCCCTACCTCGAGGCCGAGAAGACCACCAAGGAGAAGAAGGGCAAGGTGCTGCTGGCCACGGTCAAGGGCGACGTCCACGACATCGGCAAGAACATCGTCGGCGTGGTGCTGGCCTGCAACGGCTTCGACGTCCACGATCTCGGCGTGATGGTGCCGGCCGAGAAGATTCTCGAGGAGGCGCGCAGTTCGGAAGCCGACATCATCGGACTGTCCGGCCTGATCACGCCCTCGCTCGACGAGATGGTCAACGTCGCCGAGGCCATGAACGAAGCGAAGTTCGAGCTGCCCCTGCTGATCGGCGGGGCCACCACTTCGCGCGCGCACACTGCACTGAAGATCGACCCGGCCTATCCGGGCCCGGTGTGCTGGGTCAAGGACGCCTCGCGCTCGGTCGACGTCGTGCGCAAGCTCGCCAGCAGGCAGCACCGCGACAGCTACGCCGCCGACATTCGCGCCGACTACGAAGAATACCGGGAACGCAGCGCCAAAGGCCGCCGCCGCAAGCCGCTGATCTCCATCGAGGCGGCACGCAAGAACGCCTTCCGACCCGACTGGAGCGAACACAAGCCGGAAGCGCCGAAGCAGCCCGGACTGCACGTCTTCGAGGACTGGCCGATTGCCGACCTGGTCGACTACATCGACTGGACGCCCTTCTTCCAGACCTGGGAGATCAAGGGCCGCTACCCCGATATCCTCGAAGACGAGGAAGCCGGCGAAGCGGCCCGCAACCTGTTCCGCGACGGCCAGGACATGCTCCAGCGCATCATCGACAACGAGTGGCTGACCGCCCGCGCCGTCTGCGCCCTGTGGCCGGCCGCACGCGACGGCGACGACGTGTTGTTCTATACCGACGAGTCGCGAAAGGAAGTGGCCGAACGCATGGTCATGCTCCGCCAGCAGGCCGACAAGCCCTCGGCCAACCTCTGCCTGTCGGATTTCGTGGCCGAGGCCGGCAGCGGCGTCGACGACTGGGCCGGCCTGTTCGCCGTGACCACCGGCATCGGCCTGGAAGACGCGCTCGAGCAGTTCCCCGAAACCGACGACTACAGCCGCATCCTGCTGCAGTCACTCGCCGATCGCCTCGCCGAGGCGCTGGCCGAGGCTTTGCACGAAAAGGTCCGGCGCGAGATCTGGGGCTACGCTGCCGACGAGTCACTGGACAACAAGGAACTGATCGGCGAGCACTACCGTGGCATTCGCCCGGCGCCCGGCTATCCGGCCTGCCCCGACCACAGCGAGAAGGCCAAGCTGTTCGAGTTGCTCCAGGTCACCGACAAAATCGGCGTGGAGCTCACCGAGGGCTTCGCGATGAAACCGATGGCTGCCGTCAGCGGCTACTACTTCGATCACCCCGAAAGCAAGTACTTCGTGGTCGGCAAGCTCGGAAAGGACCAGGTCGAAGACTACGCCGAGCGCAAGGGCATCAGCGTCGCCGAGGCGGAGAAATACCTGCGGCCGAATCTCGACTACTGAGCATCGCCCTTTCGAGATCCGTTGCCGTTAGCCCTTGATTCACGCAGAGACGCGGAGAAAAGGAAAGATCGCAGAGGAGAGCGCGAGCATCCATC
>JAASTB010000194.1 GCA_021767625.1 Wenzhouxiangella sp. | reverse complement strand
GAGTTCGCCGCGAGCCATGCGGCGGATCAGCTCGAGCTGGAAAAGCCGCTCGCCGGCGTGCAGCCAGCCGAGCGCGCGCATGGCGTCGGCGTCCGTTCGCGCGTAGACGCGCGGAATGCCGCGATCGTCGAACAGGATCTCCACGGGCTCGTCGAGGCCGGGGAACTCGACCTTGCCCTCGTAGGGCATCACCGAGTCGTCAAGCCAGCTCCGTCCGCCGAACCAGGCTGCCGCGGCCACGGCAACGACGGTCAACAGGCTGACGAGCAGGCTGCGCTTGAAAATACTTCGTTTGCTGGACACGGTCTTCTCCCGGCGGATCCGACTAGGAATCGCTTCCCGTGAGCGATAGCGTATCGTCATCGTCGCCGGAGCCGTCGGCGGGGATGCTCACGACCTGGTTGCGGCCCTGCGACTTGGCCCGGTAGACCGCCCGGTCGGCCAGGCGGATCACCGCGTCCAGCTCGATGTCCTGCCGCGGTCCGACCGCGCTGACGCCCATGCTGGCCGTGACGTGCAGACCCGCCGGCTCGAGGACCTCGAGCGCAAGCCGGAGTTCTTCGGCGCGCCGCGTTGCCGCCTCGAGAGGGCAGCCCGGCAGGACCAGGAGCAGTTCTTCCCCGCCGAAGCGAACGGCGAAGTCTTCGTTGCGGCAGGATTTGGTCAGCAGGTCGCCGACCTGGCTCAACACTTCGTCGCCCACAAGGTGGCCGTGGCGGTCGTTGATCTGCTTGAAGTGGTCGATGTCGATCAGGATCAGTCCCAGGCCATCGGAGTCGCTGCGCGCACTGTCCTGCTGGCGGGTGAAATCGCTTAGCGCGTTGCGGTTGTGCAGGCCGGTCAGCGGATCGGTCATGGCCAGGTCGTAGAGTTGCCGGAGCTGCTGCTGCACCTGGTCGAAAAGCTGCTTGTTGACGACCAGGTTGCTGATGCGCGCGCGCGCTTCCTCGATGATGACCGGCTTGTTGATGAAATCGTTGACGCCGAGGCGGAAGAGCTCCACCCGGCGCACGGGATCCTCCATGCCCGACATGGCCAGGATGGGCAGGCGGGTCTTGTCGGGGTAACGCTCGCGCAGGCGGTTGACCAGCGCGATCCCGCTCATCTCGCCCTCGACCAGGATATCGCTGATGACCAGGTCGTGTCGCTCCTCGTCGAAGGCCTCCCAGGCGTCGGAAGCGCTGCGGAAATGATCGACCTCGAGGTTCATCTTGTCGAGCAGGTGGATCATGATGCGGCTGACCGTCCGGCTGTCCTCGACGTACAACACACGACCGGACGGTGGATCCGAATCGGTTTCGCCGTCGCGGATGAAGCGCCGGGCGCGATTGAACAGTTGCTGGATGTCGGTTTTGGCGTGAATGTCGGTCACCCCGGCCTCGAAAGCGCGCCGGCGGGCCTGCTTGTCCTCGACCGAAGTCAGCAGAATGACGGGGACATCGTGACCGTGAGGCATCTTGCGCACACGTCGCGTGAATTCGATGCCGTTGGTGTCCGGCAGGGACAGGGAAACGCAGATCATGTCGACGCGTTCGCGCTCGATGCGCGCCAGGCCCGATTCGCCGTCGTCGCACATCAGGGGGTCGTGTCCGGCACGCTTCATCAGGCGCTGCCAGATCGCGCGAAACACCTTCGAGTGATCGACGACGAGAATCTTCAACCTGTTGTCCCTTTGCTTGCCGGCCGGAGCCGACCCTCCCCGTAGACCGTGCAACATAGCACAGGCGCGGTTTGCAGGCACCGGATCGGGCGCTCGCGCCGTGCCGACGGCGGCCTTGCCCCGACGGACGGCATTTGCAGTATGCTTTGCGGCCGATTGCCGGCAAACAAACACTCGGAGGCAGCATGCCCAGGGCCAATGAAATCAAGCGCGGACAGGTCGTCGAGCACGACGGCGGCGTGTTCGCAGTCCGCAACATCGAACGCTCGGCGCCGACTGCCCGCGGCGGCGGCACGCTCTACCGCTTCAAGCTGGAGGCCATACCCGGCGGCGACCGCAAGGAAGTCACCTTGAAGGGTGACGACGTCCTCAAAGACGCCGACCTGGTTCGCCGCCAGAGCGAGTTTTCCTATCGCGACGGCAACCAGTTCGTGTTCATGGACAGCGAGGATTTCAGCCAGTACCTGGTGGACGCCGACGCCGTGGACGAGGCTGCCGACTACATCACCGACGGCCTCCAGGGCATCTACGTCCTGATCATCGACGACACGCCGGTGGCCATCCAGTTGCCGCAGTCGGTGGTCCTGGCCGTGACCGACACGGCGCCGGTGATGAAGGGCGCCACGGCGACCAAGTCGAACAAGCCGGCCACGCTGGAAACGGGCCTGGAAATCCAGGTGCCCGACTACATCACGCCGGGCGAGAAGGTTCGCGTCAATACCGAAAGCGGCGAGTTCATGAGCCGCGCCTGACCGATGGACGAGCGCGATCTCCAGGCCCGCCTGGCGGCCCTTCGCGACGAACTCGACGGCGTCGATGCCCGCCTGATCGAACTGGCCGGCCGACGCCAGGAGCTGGTATCCGACATCGGCCGACTCAAGAAGGCCCATGGCCGGCAGCTGCGCGACTTCAAGCGAGAGCGCGAGGTCCTGGACGGCGTGCGCCGCGCGGCCGAATCGAGAGGGCTGGATCCTGCGCTGGCCGAAGACCTGTTCCAGCGCCTGATCGAAGCCTCGCTGACCCGCCAGGAACGTGAACGCCTGCAGCTGGCCCGGCACGGGCATGGCAAGCGGGCGCTGGTGATCGGCGGCGCGGGACGGATGGGGCGCTGGCTGGCCGCTTTCCTGGACGGCCAGGGTTTCGACGTAATCGTCGCCGATCCGGCAGTCGAGACCGACGGGGCGTCTCGCTTCGCTGATTGGCGCGAGGCGCCCACCGAGGTGGCGATCATCGCCGTCGCGGCACCGCTGAGAATCTCCGCTGCGATTCTCGGCGAACTCGCCCAGCGGGAATCGAACGCGCTGGTCTTCGACATCGGCTCGCTCAAGACCCCGCTTGTGCCGGCGCTCAGGTCGGCCGCCGAAGCGGGTCTGCGGGTCTGCTCGGTGCATCCGATGTTCGGACCCGATACCCAGCTTCTGTCCGAGAAACACGTTTTGCTGATGGATGTCGGTAGTGCGGAAGCCGTCGAGGCGGCGCGCTCACTGTTCGCCGAAACCCTGGCGAAGGTCGTGGTCATCGATCTGGACGAGCACGATCGCCTGATGGCGCCGGTACTGGGCCTGTCGCACGCACTGAGCATCGTATTCTTCACCGCCCTGGCCGACAGCGGCGTGTCGGCCGAGCGCCTGGCACAGTTGTCGAGTACCACCTTCGACCGACAGCTGGCCATCGCCCGCGGCGTGGCCGGTGAAAACCCGGACCTCTACTTCGAAATCCAGTCGCTGAACCGCCACGGCGAAGGTGTCCGGGAGGTGCTGCTGCAGGCCGTGCAGACCCTGATCCACGCTATCGAGAACGACGACGCCGATGCGTTCCGGCACTTGATGGCTCGGGGGAAGGCGTATCTTTCCGAGTTGGGGTAGGGGCTTTTCGCTCCTTCGTTCTTTCGTTCTTTCGTTCCGGCGCGTCTCGCGTCGCGGGCGCGAATCAGGCGAAGTGCTCATCCAGGTAGCGGTTGATTTCCTTTTCCACGGCCGGCTGCAGGTAGGTGAACAGGAAAGCCAGCTTGGCCCGGACATGGACGGCTTCTTCGTCCACGTCGATTTCCCCGTGCACGCCCGGGCGCTCGAAGACGATGGTGTCTCCGTCCCATCCATATTCGACGCTGAACTTGTCGGCAAGGTCGGAAGCCAGGTCGTCGGCCACCTGTTGGGCGTCTTCGAGGCTCATGGAATGCGGCTTGCGGATGTCGATGCTCATTCTTTATTCGTTGTTGTCCTTGCTGTAGTCGGCGATCCAGCGGGCGAAGTCTTCGGCCGGCAGCGGCTTGCTGTAGAAAAAGCCCTGCACGAGGTCGCAACCGGCCCGGGAAAGATAGTTCCGTTGCCTTTCGGTTTCAACGCCCTCGGCTACCGTGCCGAGGCCGAGGCTGCGCGCAAGTCTGATGATGGCCATGACGATGGCGTCGCTTTCGCTGTGCTGCTCCAGGTCGTGAATGAAGGATCGGTCGATCTTGAACTGATCGATCGGGAAACGCCGCAGGTAGGCAAGGGAAGAGTAGCCGGTGCCGAAGTCGTCGATGGAAATGCCGACGCCGAGGGACTGCAGCTTGCCGAGGATTCTCGCCGCTTCCTCGGCGCTGTCCATGACCACCGACTCGGTGATTTCCAGCCGCAGGCGGTCGGCGGGAACGCCGGAATGCTCCAGTGCAGAGACGATGTGCTCCCCTAGCAGGGGGTCGCGAAACTGTCGTGCCGAGAGATTGATGGCCATGCGCAGGTCGATGCCGTTGTCTCGCCACTTGCGCACCTGTCGGGCCGCTTCCTCGAGGACCCACTGGCCCAGCGGGATGATCAGGCCGGTGTCTTCGGCCAGGGGAATGAACTCGTCCGGCGATACCCAGCGTTCGTCGTCGTGCCAGCGCAGCAGGGCTTCCGCTCCGACGACTCGACCGCTGCTCAGATCGATGACCGGCTGGTAGAAGAGTTGCATGCGATGCTGGTCCACGGCGCGCCGCAACCTCGACTCCATGTCGACCCGTTCGAGCGCGGAGGCGTTCATGTCGTCGGTGTAGAACCGAAAGTGGTTGGCACCGAGTTGCTTGGCCCGGTACATGGCGATGTCCGCGTTACGGAGCAGGGTGTTGTAGTCATCCCCGTTTCCGGG
>JAASTB010000193.1 GCA_021767625.1 Wenzhouxiangella sp. | reverse complement strand
CGGGGCCGGAGAGCCGATTGAAGACCCTCCATCATCCTGATTTTGAAAAAGATTCCTGCGGCTTCGGGCTGATCGCCCGGCTGGACGACGAGGCCAGGCACGACACGGTGGCCGACGCCGTCCAGGCCCTGGTGCGCCTGACCCACCGCGGAGCGGTCGCGCCCGACGGCAAGACCGGCGACGGCTGCGGCCTGTTGTTGAAGCTGCCCGATGCGTTCCTGCGCGCGGTCGCCGGCGAGTCCGGCATCGAGCTGGGCGAACGCTTCGCCGTCGGCATGGTGTTCCTCGCCGACCACGACGAGCGCGCGGCCGACCAGAAGGCGATTCTCGAAGAGCAGATTGCCGAGCGCGGCCTGACCGTCGCCGGCTGGCGCCGCGTGCCGGTCGACCCGACCGCCTGCGGCGAAACCGCGCGCCAGACACTGCCGCGCATCGAGCAGGTCTTCGTCAACGCGCCGGGGGATGTCGATGCGGATGAACTCGAGCGCCGCCTGTTCCTCGCGCGCCGGCGCTGTGAGCAGGCGCGGGGCGAGAAGCCCGACTACATCGCCAGCCTTTCGGGTCAGACCGTCAGCTACAAGGGCATGGTCATGCCCGAATACCTGGAAGCCTTCTACCCGGACCTGGCCGACGAGCGCATGGCCAGCTCGGTGGCGGTCTTCCACCAGCGCTTCTCCACCAACACCCTGCCGAAGTGGTCGCTGGCCCAGCCGTTTCGCATGCTGGCGCACAACGGCGAGATCAACACCATTCGCGGCAACCGCAACTGGACGCGCGCCAGGCGCAAGCTGCTGGCCTCGCCCCTGCTCACCGAACTCGGCGATATCGATCCGCCGGTGGGCATGCAGGGCTCGGACTCCAGTTCGCTCGACAACATGCTCGAGCTGCTCGTCACCGGCGGCATGGACCTGCCGCAAGCGGTGCGCATCCTGATTCCGCCGGCCTGGCAGACCGACGACAACCTCGACGCCGACCTGAGGGCCTTCCACGAGTTCTTCGCCTTCCACCAGGAAGCCTGGGACGGACCGGCCGGACTGGTCATGTGCGACGGCCGTCACGCGGTGTGCGCGCTCGACCGCAACGGCCTGCGGCCCGCACGCTGGACGCGCACCACCGACAACCGCCTGATCGTGGCCTCCGAGACCGGCGTGGTCGACGTCGATATCGACCAGGTCGCCGCCCGCGGTCGGCTGGGTCCGGGGCAGATCCTGGTCGCCGACCTCGAAACCGGCGAACTGCTCGATCACAAGGGCGTCGACGAGCAACTCAAGAATCGCCATCCCTGGCAGGACTGGCTGAAGTCCGGCGTGAAATACCTCGACTCCGAACTGGTCGACGTGCACATGGCCGCCGAGCCCTTCGACGCCGATACCCTGGCCAGCTACCAGAAGATGTTCAACCTCTCGCGCGAAGAGCGCCGCGAGGTCATCGCCGTACTGGCCAACACCCAGGCCGAGGCCGTCGGCTCGATGGGCGACGACACGCCCATGCCGGTGCTCTCGACCAAGGTGCGCTCGCTCTACGACTGCTTCCGCCAGCAGTTCGCACAGGTCACGAATCCGCCGATCGACAGCCTGCGCGAGAAGATCGTGATGTCGCTCGAGACCGGCATCGGCCGCAAGGGCAACGTGTTCGAACCCGGCCCGGACCTGGCTGACCGCGTAGTGCTCAACTCGCCGGTGTTGTCGCAGCGCAAGCTGCGACAGCTGATCAACACGCCGCAGTTCGGGCTCTCGTCGGAGTTCCTCGATCTCAACGTGCCGGCCGACATGCCGCTGGAAGACGCCCTGCGCGATCTCTGCCGCCAGGCCGAGGAGGCGGTGAACAACGGCACGCTGATCCTGCTGATCTCCGATCGCTACCTCAAGCACGACCACCTGCCCGTGCACGCCCTGCTGGCCACCGGCGCGATCCATCACCACCTGCTCGAGACCGGCCAGCGCCCGTTGTGCAACCTGATCGTCGAGACCGCCACGGCGCGCGACCCGCATCATTTCGCCTGCCTGATCGGCTTCGGCGCCACCGCCGTCTACCCCTACCTGGTCTACCAGACCCTGCAGGCCATGGCGACGGCCGGCGAGTTCGAGAACCCGCGCAACGAAGCGCTGCAGCTCGGTCGTGCCTACCGCCGGGGCATCCGCAAGGGGCTCTACAAGATCCTGTCGAAGATGGGCATCTCGACGGTCGGTTCCTACCGCGGCGCCCAGCTTTTCGAAATCGTCGGCCTGGCCGACGAGGTGGTCGACCTGTGCTTCCCCGGCGCCATCAGCCGGGTGCAGGGCGCGACCCTCGAAGACCTGCACGGCGACCAGCGCAAGCTCGCCCGCTGGGCCTGGGAAAAGCGCGTGCCGATCGAGCACGGCGGCCTCTTCCGCTACGTTGACCACGGCGAATACCACGCCTGGAACCCGGACGTGGTCGTCGCCCTGCACCGCGCCACGCAGAACACCGACCGGAAGGCCTGGGAAGAATTCACCCGCCTGGTCGACGGACGCGACCCGGCGACGCTGCGCGACCTGTTGCAGTTGACCAGCCCGAACGAGCCGATCGAACTCGACGAGGTCGAGCCTGTCGAGACCATCGTCAAGCGCTTTGACTCGGCCGGCATGAGCCTCGGCGCGCTCTCGCCCGAAGCCCACGAAGCCCTGGCCATCGCCATGAACCGCCTCGGCGCGCGCTCGAATTCCGGCGAGGGCGGCGAAGACCCGGTGCGCTACGGCACCGAGAAGATGTCGAAGATCAAGCAGATCGCCTCGGGCCGCTTCGGCGTGACGCCGGAATACCTGATCAACGCCGAAGTCATCCAGATCAAGATCGCCCAGGGCGCCAAGCCCGGCGAGGGCGGCCAGCTGCCCGGCCACAAGGTCGACAAGCTGATCGCGCGGCTGCGCTTCGCCAGCCCGGGGGTCGGCCTGATCTCGCCGCCGCCGCACCACGACATCTATTCGATCGAGGACCTGGCCCAGCTGATCTTCGACCTCAAGCAGGTCAACCCGAAGGCGCTGGTCTCGGTCAAGCTGGTCTCCGAGCCGGGCATCGGCACGGTGGCCGCCGGCGTGGTCAAGGCCTACGCCGACCTGATTACCGTCTCCGGCTACGACGGCGGCACGGGCGCCAGCCCGCTGACCTCGGTCAAGTACGCCGGCGCACCCTGGGAGCTGGGGCTTTCGGAAGTCCGCCAGGTGCTGATGGCCAACGACCTGCGAGGCCAGGTGCGCATCCAGGCCGACGGCGGGCTCAAGACCGCGCTCGACGTGGTCAAGGCCGCCATCCTGGGCGCCGAGAGCTTCGGCTTCGGCACCGCGCCGATGATCGCGCTGGGCTGCAAGTACCTGCGCATCTGCCATCTCAACAACTGCGCCACCGGCGTGGCCACCCAGAACGAAACCCTGCGGGCGAAGACCTTCATCGGCCTGCCCGAAATGGTCATGAACTACTTCCGCTTCGTCGCCGAGGACGTTCGCGCCATCCTCGCCGAACTCGGCGTCAGGCGAATCGAAGACCTGATCGGTCGCACCGAGTACCTGGAGCGGATCGAGGGTCTGACCGAGCGGCAGAAGCGGCTGGATCTGTCGCCGATACTGGCTGAAACCGGGCTGGAGAACGGCGCCGACCGCTTCTGCGTGGCCGAGCGCAATCCGCCGCACGACAAGGGCGAGCTCGCGCAGCGCATCGAGGCGGACACCGCTTCGGCCGTCGAGAGCAAGTCGGGCGGGCGGTTCGAATATGCCATCCGCAACAGCGACCGCTCGATCGGCGCGCGACTGTCTGGCGCCATCGCCCGCGCCCACGGCAACCAGGGCATGGCCGACTCGCCCATCGCCCTGGATTTCACCGGCACCGCCGGCCAGAGCTTCGGCGCCTTCAACGCCGGCGGACTGGAACTCACGCTCACCGGCGAGGCCAACGACTACGTCGGCAAGGGCATGGCCGGTGGCCGCATTGTGCTGCGCGTGCCCAGCGACATCCGCTACACCGCCTGCGAGACGCCGATCATGGGCAACACCTGCCTCTACGGCGCCACCGGCGGCGAACTCTTCGCCGAAGGCCAGGCCGGCGAGCGCTTCGGCGTGCGCAACTCCGGCTGCGTTGCCGTCATCGAGGGCGCCGGCGATCACTGCTGCGAATACATGACCGGCGGCGTGGTGGTGGTGCTGGGCAAGACCGGCATCAACTTCGGCGCCGGCATGACCGGCGGCTTCGCCTACGTGCTGGATCTCGACCGCGGCTTCGTCGACCGCTACAACCACGAGCTGATCGACATCCACCACATCGCGCCCGAGAGCATGGAGAACCACGTCCATCACCTGCGCGAGCTGATCATGCGTCACCAGGATCTGACCGGCAGCCGCCACGCCGCCGAAGTCCTCGACGACTTCCGCCGCATGCTGCCCAAGTTCTGGCTGGTCAAGCCCAAGGCCGCCGACCTCGACGACCTGATCGCTTCGCTGCGGAACGCGGCTTAAGAAGCTTGTAACCACGGAATGCACGGAATGCACGGAAAAACAACTTTGCCCAAAAGGCATGCAGTGCACGCAGCCGGTGTCGCGGCTGAGTTTGCACGCCTCATTCCGTGTCCTTCCGTGTCTTCCGTGGTTCCAATAAGAGCCCGGATGAAGCAACGGGACCCGAATCATGGATAAACCAAGCAACCTGCATTTTCTCGAAAGCCCGCGCACCGACCCCGAGGAGGTGCCGATCCCCATTCGCGTTCGCGAATGGCGCGAGATCTACGGGCAGTTCGAAGACGAAGGCGCGGCCGACCAGTCGGCGCGCTGCAT
>JAASTB010000192.1 GCA_021767625.1 Wenzhouxiangella sp. | reverse complement strand
TGCCCGCCTGGACCATCCTTCCGGCGGTGATCGCCTTTGGCGGGCCGCTTGTGTGGCTGCTCGAATTGTTCCGGGCGGGCCGAACCCCCTATGATCGGCTCAGTGGGTCGCAGGTGTCTCGGCGCAGCGGCTGATATCGAAACCGGAACGCTACTTAGGGGAAGTCGATGAAAGGAATCCTGGCTTCATTTGCTCTCTCGATGCTCGCCGCGCCGGCCTGGGCCGCGCCGCTCGCCCTGGTAGGGGCCACGGTTCACGACGGCACCAGCGGGCCGGCCGTCGAAGATGCCGTGATCCTGGTCGAGGATGGGCGGATCGCCTGCGTCGGATCGCGCTCGGCCTGTGCCGTGCCCGAAGGCGCGGAGCTTGTCGACCTGGCCGGCCGCCATGTCACGCCCGGGCTGGTCGACGGGCACGTGCACTACGCCCAGACCGGCTGGGTCGACGGACGCCCCGACAGCGGCATCGCGACCGAACACTACGACTACGAAGCCCTGCAGGCATCGCTGCGGCACAATCCCGATCGCTGGCACCGGGCCTGGCTGTGTTCGGGCGTGACCGCCGTCTACGACGTGGGCGGACTGCCCTGGACCCTGAAGGTCGACGAGAACGGGGCGGACGGCCCGGTCCGGCCGCATTACCGGGCCGCCGGGCCATTGATCACCCACTATGAGCCCGTTTTCGGCGTGCTCAGCGCCGGCGGGCAGGACACCTTCCTGCCGATGGACAGCGACGCCGCTGCGCTCGAGAGCGTTGCCGAACTGGCGGCGATGGGCGCGGAAGCCGTCAAGGTCTGGTACCTGGACCCGCCGCCCGGCGAGGTCGAGGCACTCGACGCCCGGCTCGAGCTGATCGGCGAGGCCGCCCGCGAGGCCGGCCTGCCGCTGATCGTTCACGCGACCGAACTGCGCAACGCCAAGGCCGCGCTGCGCGCCGGCGCGCAGATGCTGGTACACAGCGTGGTCGACCAGCCCGTCGATGCCGAATTTCTCGACCTGATGCGTGCCGGCAACACGTTCTACGCCCCGACCCTGATCGTCTCGAGCAACTGGCGCCGGGCGATGGCGAGCGTTCAGCTGGGTCTTGAAGCGCCGGCGCTCGACGACCCCAACGGCTGCGTGGACGCCGAGACCCGGCGCGTGATCGACGAAGCCGACACCTTCGCCGACGACCCCTCGCCCGAGGCGGTGGCGGCGGCGTATTCGAGCCTGGAGGCGGCGGCGCTGGAAGAAGGGGTGGCGCGGGCCAACCTGCTGCGCGTGTTCGAAGCCGGCCTGCCGATCGTGACCAGCACTGACGCCGGCAATCCGCTGACGGTGCATGGGCCGTCGATCTATGCCGAGATCGAGGCCATGGCGGCCGCCGGCCTTGAGCCCGCCGAGATCTTGAGGATGTCGACGCGCAACGGTGCGGCGGCCATGGGTCGCCTGGACGACTTCGGAACGCTGGCCGCCGGCAAGCTGGCCGACCTGATCGTGCTCGTCGACGATCCCTCGAAATCCGCCGGGGCGTACCGCAGCATCACGCACGTGATGCGCGCTGGCGAACTGTCACCCATCTCGGAGTATTCAGCCGAATGATTTGCGTACTGATCGAGTTCATCGTCAAGCCCGGCCAGGAAGACGAATTCGTCGAAGCCTGGACCGACCTGACCCGCTACATTCGCGCCAACTTCGGCAGCCGCGGCTCGCGCCTGCACGACACCGGCGAGGGCCGCTACGTGGGCTACGCCCAGTGGCCCGACGCGCAAACCCACGCCACGGCCGGCGACGACAGTGCCGAGTATCGCCGTCTTCGCGAGCGCATGAACGCCACGCTCGAGAAGGGCGAGTCGACGCTGCTCGACAAGATGGACGTCGCCGTCGACCTGCTGGATTCCGACCCGGCCTGATCTCCGGCCGTGGGCACGCCGCTCAACGCCAAGCGCTATGCGCTGCTCGGGGCCGCGCTAATCGCCATGAGCTACGGCCTGGCGCGCTTCGCCTTCGGGCTGTACGTGCCTTCCATGCGCGCCGACCTCGGTTTGTCGGCCGACATCATCGGGCGCATCGGCGCGCTGCCCTACGTGAGTTTCTGCCTGGCCAGCCTGGCCGCCGCCGGCGTGGTCGATCGATTGGGCTCGCGCGGCGCGGCGCTGACCGCCTGCCTGTTCGGCGTGATCGGCATGGCCGCGGTCAGCCAGTCCGGCAACGCCTGGGTGCTGGCCGGGGGCGTGTTCGCTTGCGGCTTCTGCACGGGCCTGATGATGCCGGCCCTGTCCGGCGGCATGCACGCAGCCGTGCGGCCCTCGGTCCATGGGCGGGTCGGGGCCGTGATGAACGCCGGCACCAGCCTGGGCGTCATCGTCGCCGTGCCCAGCGCCATGGTCCTGGCCGGTCAGTGGCGCGAGAGCTATCTCGGCTTCGCACTCGTGGCGGTGTTCTGCGCCGCGCTGGCCTGGTGGTACCTGCCGGCGTCGTCGGGCATGGCCGAGCCACAGCCCGAACGCTCGCGCAAGCCGAGCATGCGCCATGCCCTGTGGCGGCTGGCCCTGTTCGGTTTCGGCATGGGTCTGGTCAGTTCGGCCTACTGGGTGTTCGCCCCGGACCTGGTCGGCACCGTCGGCGATCTGCCCGATCGCGTCAGCGCCTGGCTCTGGCTGGCGCTGGGCTTCGGCGGCCTGGCCGCCGGCGCGGCCAGCGACCTGGCCGACCGGCTGGGCATCGCTCGCGTGCAGGGTGCCGCCCTGGCCGGGCTGGGGCTGAGCCTGCTGATGCTGGCGCAGTGGCCGGACGCTTTCGCGCCGGCGATCGCTTCGGCGGCGCTGTTCGGCGTGTTCTACATGATGCTCACCGGTATCTACCTGGTCACGGGCGTGCGGCTGCTGGCCGAGCATCCCTCCCTGGGACCGGTGGTGCCCTTCGTCGCAATCGCCGTCGGCCAGTCGGTCGGCTCGCCGGCGGCCGGCATGTTGGTCTCCGGCCTGGGGCATGTCGACGCCTTCCGCACGATGGCCGTTGTCGGCGTGGTGCTGGGCCTGGCCTTCCACTGGTTTCCGCACACGCGCCCGGCCGAGGCCGAGTATTCCGAGCAGGGCAGGGAGAAGTAGAGAATGAGGGTCGTTGTTTGGGGGTTCGACAGGCCGAGGAGGAGTTGGAAATGAGCGAGCGAATGATGCATGCGGCCATCCAGGCCAACTTGTTGATTCTCATGCTTTGCGCAGCGCCGCTACCGGCTAAGGCGTCCCTGGATCACCTGGAGCCGGACGTGTCTTCACTTGCCGCGCCAATGCCCGACGAGTACGAAAGGGCACTCGATTCGTTCTTCGCCCTGGAGAAAAACGAGGAGATGGTCGTGCGCGCTCTCTTCCGTCCCAGCTTCGGCGCCGAAGCGACGGTGGGCATCAAATGTGTGGGAGCCGTGCCGGAAGCGTTTTCCGTCTTTCCCGTCGAGAGCATCTATCGGTCAGGGAAGGCGGCAGGCGACTGGTCACCAGAGATGCTGCAGCGTCTGGAGGTCCGGCGATCTTCCACTCAGATCGATCCGCACACGGCGAGTCTCGTTTATATGGCCTGGGCCGGAGCTCTCCTGAATACAAGGTATCCGGAAGACGTCACGATGCGAGTCGATGGAGTGCGAACGCTTTTCTCCGCCAGCCTCGGAGGGCGCGGCCTGGTAAGCGCTCAGACGCATAGTCCCCAGCCGGGCACCGAGCCCCGAGCTCTGGTCGAGCTGGCGAGCGCAATCGGCCAGTACGCCCGTGGGGACACGACGGACGTCAAGATCGTCGCCGAACTGGCGCGAGAGGTCATCCGGGGCCACGGCAATGCCGACAGGCGCAGCGTCGAGTATCTTCACCATGAGTGCCTGCCCCGGACGATCCAGGTTGACTGACCTCCGGATCACGTCTCACTTGCCGACGGAATGATCCATGACGATCTACGGAGCCTACCGGGTCAGTGGGTAATCCGCAGCCGGTAGAGCCGCTCGTAGAGCGGGCGGCAGGCGTCGGCCACCGCGCGGGCGCGACCCTGGAGGTCTGGCGGGTCGCCAGGCGGCGGCCCGAAGCCGGTCGACTCGTGCACCTTCTGGTACCAGTGCGGCGCCCAGACGCCGTCGGATTCGCGCGGGCCGGGCGGCCAGGACAGCATGTGTTCGTCGAAGGGGATGTCCAGTCGGTCGCAGAGGGCGCGCAGGTGGCCTTCCGGATCGGCGAGGAATTCGCCGCTGTCGATGACGGGCGGTTCCTGGCCGATGCGGCCGACGATGAAGTCGTGGAGGGCCTGCTGCTGCGGCACGCCGATGTCTTCGGGCGAGACGGTGTCTCGTTTGTCGAGATAGGAGGCGACGACGTGGCTCGGGTCGCGGATGAGAAAGACGTGGGTGAGCTTCGCCAGCCAGCCGGTCTCCATCATCTCGGGCAGGATGTGGTGGGTCATGTGCTTCTGGTACCAGACCCGTTTGCCGCCGGGCACCGGGCCGGTCAGGTCGGCGACCACAGAGCGCCAGTCGGTGTCCATGGCCGCCATGACTTCCTCGCGCATCGGATGCGGCTCGCCGCTCATCTTCAGCCAGGCGCCGTAGAGCGGTTCGTCGACGACCGTGCAGTCGGGCCGGTTCTCGAAGGCGCGCATCATCGCCGTGGAGATGTTGCGCGGCCCCGACCACATGGCGATGCGAAGCGGCTCAGGCATGGGCTTCGCTGCCGAGCAGGTCGGCGTAGAGTTGTTGCAGGCGCCGGGTAACGGGACCGCGCTGCCCGTCACCGATCTGCCGGCCGTCGACTTCGCCGACCGGGCGAAGCCCCGA
>JAASTB010000191.1 GCA_021767625.1 Wenzhouxiangella sp. | reverse complement strand
TTATCTGTTCGTTGTGGGTGGCAGCGGCCAGTCCCCGCGCTGCTGCGTGAGTCGACCCCCATGGGCAGCAACCGACCGTCTGTTGGCCAACGATGGTATATCAGCCGCCCCCGCTCATCAATAGCATTGACCAGAAAAATCGCCGGAAATGCCCGTTTTCAGGCATTTCCGGCAATCCTGGGCCCGTCGAGCCAGCCAATCAGTGGGCGCGCACACCCGCGTTCGACTCACGGTTACCCGAAGCGGCGTCGCCCTCGCCGGCTTCATCCACCGGTGGCAGCCCCGCCAGGGCCAGTTCGAGCACCTCGTCGATCCACTTGACCGGACGAATGTCGAGATCCTTCTTGATGCGCTCGGGAATCTCGTCGAGATCCTTCTTGTTCTCTTCGGGAATCAGCACCAGGCGGATGCCGCCGCGCAGCGCGGCCAGGAGCTTTTCCTTGAGGCCGCCGATGGGCAACACCTTACCCCTGAGCGTAATCTCGCCGGTCATGGCCACATCGGCGCGTACCGGAATACCCGAAAGCACCGAAACCAGGGCCGTTACCATGGCGATACCGGCGCTGGGTCCGTCCTTGGGCGTGGCGCCCTCGGGGACGTGGATGTGCAGGTCCCGGTTCTGGTAGAAATCCTCCGGGATACCCAGGGCGGCGGCGCGGGAACGGACGACCGAAAGCGCAGCCTGCACCGATTCCTTCATCACATCGCCGAGCTGGCCGGTGTGGGTCAGCTTGCCCTTGCCGGGCACCGCCGTCGCCTCGATCTGCAGCAACTCGCCACCAACCTCGGTCCAGGCCAGGCCGGTGACCTGCCCGATTTCGTTCTGCTCCTCGGCCCGGCCGTAACGGAAACGACGCACGCCCAGGTACTTGTCGAGGTTTTGGACGGTCACGTGGCGCTTGTCCAGCTTCTCGTCGAGGCTCAGCTCCTTGACCACCTTGCGGCAGACCTTGGCGATCTCGCGTTCGAGATTCCGCACGCCCGCCTCGCGGGTGTAGTGACGGATCATGTCGGTGATCGCCCCTTCGCTGATGTGCAGCTCACCTTCCTTCAGGCCGTGCTGCTCGACCTGCTTGGGCAGCAGATAGCGCGTGGCGATGTTGAGCTTCTCGTCTTCCGTGTAGCCCGGAATCCGGATAATCTCCATGCGATCGAGCAGCGGCGCAGGGATGTTCAGGGAGTTGGCCGTGGCCACGAACATCACTTCCGAGAGGTCGAAATCGACTTCGAGGTAATGGTCGGAGAAGGTGTTGTTCTGTTCCGGGTCGAGCACCTCGAGCAAGGCCGAGGAAGGATCGCCGCGGAAATCCATCGACATCTTGTCGAGCTCATCGAGCATGAACAGCGGATTGCGCGTGCCGACCTTGCTGAGGCTCTGCAACACCCGTCCCGGCATCGAGCCGATGTAGGTCCTGCGGTGGCCCCGGATCTCGGCTTCGTCCCGCACGCCGCCAAGGCTCATGCGGATGAACTTGCGACCGGTCGCGCGGGCAATGGAGCGACCCAGCGAGGTCTTGCCCACGCCCGGGGGCCCCACGAGGCAGAGAATCGGCCCCTTGAGCTTCTTGACGCGCTTTTGCACGGCGAGGTACTCGAGGATCCGTTCCTTGACGCGCTCGAGCCCATAATGATCGGCCTCCAGGATGTCGGAGGCACCCTTGATGTCATGGCTGATCTTGCTGCGCTTCTTCCAGGGCAGCATCAGCATCCAGTCCAGGTAGTTGCGGACCACCGTGGCCTCGGCCGACATCGGCGACATCATCTTGAGCTTATTGAATTCGCCCTTGGCCTTCTCCAGCGCCTCGGCAGGCATGCCGGACTTCTCGATCCTGGCCTCGAGATCGCCCAGGTCGTTGCCCGACTCGTCGAGGTCACCCAGTTCTTTCTGGATGGCCTTCATCTGCTCATTGAGGTAGTACTCGCGCTGGCTCTTCTCCATCTGGTTCTTGACGCGGCCGCGAATGCGCTTCTCCAGCTTGAGGACGTCGATCTCGCCCTCGATCAGCCCCATCAGGAACTCCATTCGGTCGGCTACAGGCGCGATCTCGAGAACGCGCTGCTTGTCCTCGATGCGCACGGCCAGGTGCGCGGCGATGGTGTCGGCCAGTCGGCTGGGATCCTCGATGCCCGACAGGGTGGTCATCAGTTCGGGCGGCACCTTGCGACTGAGCTTGACGTACTGCTCGAACAGGTTCGTCAGGCTGCGCGTGGTGACTTCGAGCGCCCGGGGATCCTCCGCTTCCTCGCCCTCGAGCGAGGTGAAACTTGCCGCCAGGTATTCGCCGCTGTCGTCGAGCTCGTCCACGTGAACGCGCTGGCCGCCTTCGACCAGCACCTTCGTGGTGCCGTCGGGCAGCCGCAGCATCTGCAGCACCGTCGCCATGGTGCCGCAATCGAAAAGGTCTTCCGGCCCCGGCTCTTCGACCTCGGGGTTCTTCTGGGTGATGAGCAGGATCTGCTTATCGATGTTCATGCTCTCCTCGAGGGCACGAACAGAGCGGTCGCGGCCCACGAAAAGCGGAATGACCATGTGAGGATAGACCACCACGTCGCGCAGGCTCAGGACCGGCACGGGCTGGCGGGGCTGGTTCGGATTGCTGACTTCGTAGTCGGCCATTGATCTCTCTGAATACGCTCCGGGCCGGACGGCCCTGAAAGCTTGGTGTGAACTGAAATCAGATATTGGCCCCGAACCGGGTCGATTCAACCCGGCGGAGCCAACGCGGCGCGCGAATTCGCTCGCCGATCAGGACTCAGCGCCGGCGCGCTGCGGCTGGTTCTCGTAGATGAGATAGGGGGCGGATTCGCCGTTGATTACGGCTTCGTCGATGACGACCTTGGTCACATTGTCGGTCGAGGGCAGATCGTACATCACGTCGAGGAGCACGTTTTCGATGATCGTGCGCAGTCCGCGGGCCCCCGTCTTGCGCGCCATGGCCTTGCGGGCGATGGCGTGAAGGGCGTCGTCGCGAACTTCCAGTTCGCAGTTGTCCATCTCGAACAGTTTGTAGAACTGCTTGACCACCGCGTTTTTCGGCTCGGTGAGGATACGCACCAGCGCATCTTCATCCAGCTCGGTCAACGTGGCCACGACCGGCAGGCGGCCGACGAATTCGGGGATCAGGCCGTAGCGGATCAGGTCTTCGGGCTCCACCTCCGTGAGGATCCTGGAGATGTCATCCGATTCCGGGTTGCGCACTTCGGCGCGGAAACCGATGCCGGCCGACTTCGAGCGGTCCTGGATCACCTTGTCGAGGCCGGCGAACGCCCCGCCGACGATGAACAGGATGTTACGCGTGTCGACTTGCAGGAACTCCTGCTGCGGGTGCTTGCGACCGCCCTGCGGCGGCACCGAAGCCATCGTGCCCTCGATCAGCTTGAGCAGGGCCTGCTGGACACCTTCGCCGGACACGTCCCGCGTAATCGAGGGGTTCTCGGCCTTGCGCGATATCTTGTCGATTTCGTCGATGTAGACGATGCCTTGCTGCGCCTTTTCGACGTCGTAGTCGCACTTCTGCAGAAGCTTCTGGATGATGTTCTCGACATCCTCGCCGACATAGCCCGCTTCGGTCAGCGTGGTGGCGTCGGCGATCGTGAAGGGAACATTCAGCATGCGCGCCAGGGTCTCGGCGAGCAGGGTCTTGCCGGAGCCGGTGGGACCGATCAGCAGGATGTTCGACTTGGCCAGCTCGACGTCGTCGCGGTGCTTGTAGGACTCGAGGCGCTTGTAGTGGTTGTAGACCGCCACCGAGAGCACTTTCTTGGCCGGCTGCTGGCCGATGACGTAGTTGTCCAGGAACTCGTGGATTTCGTGCGGCGTCGGCAGCTGTTCACGCTCAGCCTCACCGGCGCCCTCGAGCTCCTCCCGGATGATGTCGTTGCACAGCTCGACGCACTCGTCACAGATGTAGACGCTGGGGCCAGCAATCAGCTTGCGCACCTCGTGCTGGCTCTTTCCGCAGAACGAGCAGTAGAGAATCTTGCCGTCGCTGGGGGATTCGCTCATGTTCCGTAAATCTTCCCGGTTCTACTGATTGAACCCGAGTTTAACCGAAAACGCCGTCGGTTATTGTGAGTGGCGGTCGCTCAGGACATCGTCGACCAGGCCGTAATCCCGGGCATCGTCGGCCGACATGAACTTGTCACGGTCGGTGTCGCGCTCGATCGTCTCCAGGTCCTGGCCGGTGTGCTTGACCAGGATCCGGTTGAGCGTGTCCTTCATTTTCAGGATCTCGCGGGCGTGGATGTCGATGTCCGAAGCCTGCCCCTGGTAACCGCCGAGGGGCTGGTGGATCATTACCCTCGAGTGGGGCAGCGCATAGCGCTTGCCCTGGGCGCCGGCGGCCAGGAGGAGCGCGCCCATGCTGGCGGCCTGCCCGATGCACATGGTCGCCACGTCCGGCTTGACGAACTGCATGGTGTCGTAGATCGCCATTCCGGCCGTCACCGAGCCGCCCGGCGAATTGATGTAGATGTTGATGTCCTTGTCGGGGTTTTCCGACTCGAGGTAGAGCAACTGCGCCACGATCAGGTTGGCTGCGTAGTCCTCGATCGGCCCGACGATGAAGATCACCCGCTCCTTCAGGAGCCGGGAGTAGATGTCGTAGGCCCGCTCGCCTCGAGCGGACTGCTCGACGACCATCGGGACCAGATTGAGGGCTTTTTCGTTCATGCCTGACCCATCAGTTCGCTGAATGAAATGGACTTGTTGCTGACCTTGGCATTTTCAAGGACCCAGTCGATGACCTGCTCCTCGAGCACCATGTTCTCGACCTGGTCCATCAGGCGCGGCTCGGAACGGTAGAGCTCGAT
>JAASTB010000190.1 GCA_021767625.1 Wenzhouxiangella sp. | reverse complement strand
CTTTCCTGGTCGGACCGGCCGCGCGCAACATCACGGGACAGTGCATCGTTGTGGATGGGGGGTGGACGGTTCAATAATTTTTACTTCGGAAAAATGGGGTTCGGGGTTCCGGGTTCGGGGTTCCGGCGCGTTCGGAAAAGCCGAGAATGCGTTGCCGAAGAGCGCGGTCAAGTCGCCGCTCAGCGCAGAAACGACTTCCAAGGCAAATCGAAGCCGTTCCGGAACCCCGAACCCCGAACCCGGAACCCCTTGTTTCCCTGAAACCTGAAACCTGAAACCTTTATCCTTGATCTCGATGGCCACCCGAGTCCTCATCGCAGACGATCACCCCCTGTTCCGCGGGGCGCTGGTGCAGGCCCTGGGGGCTTGCCTGGACGATGTCGACATTCTCGAGGCGCGCGACCTGCCGGAGACGGCGGGCCTGCTGGAAGACAACGAGGACATCGACCTGGTCCTGCTCGACCTGCACATGCCGGGCAGTCATGGCCTGGCGGGGTTGGCGTCCATTCGATGCAATCATCCGGCCGTGGCCGTTGTGGTCGTTTCGGCCAACGAAGACCCGCGCGTCATCCGGCGCGTGCTCGATCACGGTGCGGCCGGCTTCATCCCGAAGAGTTCCGGGCTCGACGACATGACGGCCGCGCTCGATACCGTGCTCGACTGTCGGGAATGGGTGCCGCCGCACCTGGAGCGCGCCGTTGCCGAACTCGATTCCGATGATGAAGACCTGGTGCTGGCCGAGCGCATCGCGGCCCTGACGCCGCAGCAGTTCCGAGTGCTGGCGCTGGTCGCCGACGGCTGGCTCAACAAGCAGATCGCCGACGAGCTGGGCATCCAGGAGCGCACCGTCAAGGCCCACATGAGCGAAATCCTGCAGAAGCTCGAGGTGCGCAACCGAACCCAGGCCGGCGTTGCGCTGCGACGGCTCGAACTGGTCGATCCCGCCTCGCGCATCGGATAGCAATCCGTTCAGGGCATCTCGAAGCGGTCCTTGAACAACTCGTCGGGCGGCGGCGTGATGGTGAACGCCTGCTGTACACCGATTTCCGAGCTGTTGCCGTCGGCATCGATGACCATGGCCATCAGGTAGCCGTTGTCGAAGGGCGGATCGATCGTAATCGTTCGGTTCGAACCCGGTGCGACGTTGTAACTGTCGACGTGGATTCGGTAGCCCTCACGGAAGTCCTGGCTGTTGTAGTAGAAGTCGACCTGTAGCGGATAGGCCGACTGACCGGTGCCGCTGTCGACGAAGTAGGTCACCGAGAGTTGACCGCCCACGTCGTCCACCTGCGAGATGACAGGGTAGTTCTGCAAGTTGTTGGGTCCGCTGTCGACATCGCCGGCATCGTTGGGCGTGTCGCCGTCGTCGTTGAGGTCGATGGCCAGGTCGGCATGGCCGCCGAAGTTGTTGTCCTCGAGGCGATTGCCGGTCCCGGCCGTGCTTCCGACGCGGATGCCGTCGTCGTTGTTCCAGATGACGTTGTCCGAAACGTCATTGAGCGAGGCACCGTCGGTCAGCAAGACGCCGCCGCGTCCATTTCCGAGGTCCACGAAACGCTGGCCGCCAATCGTGTTGTTGCGAATGGTGTTGTTGTCTCCGTGGACCTGAATGCCGTCGGAGGCATTGAAACCGATGTGGTTGCCGGTGCAGCCCGCACCCTCGTCGCCGATCACGTTGGCCCCGCCGAGCACGCGAATGCCCTCTATGGCATTGCCGATATTCTCGTTGGACGATCCGAGCCCGATGAGATTGCCGCACACGTCATTGGTGGCGCCTTCGAGCAGGACACCATCGCTGTTGTCTCCGATGACGTTGTCGAGGATCTGTGTGTTGACGGCGGCCGCGCGCACGCGGATGCCGACGCCCGTATTGCCAAACAACGATCCGTCCTGTTGTGCGCCGACGCTGTTGCCGGTGATGGTCGAAGTCACGCCGCTGACGACATCGATGCCGTCGTCGGCCATGCCGCCGATGCGGTTGCCCTGCAGCAGGTTGCCGCCGGCGGCCACAACGATGCCGTTGGCCCCGTTGCCCACCAGCGATCCGTTGAGGAAGCCGATATCATTATCCTGGACGGTGTTGTCTTCATCGGCGAGGTAAACAGCATCGTTGTCGTTGTCGAAGATCTGGTTGAAAACGACCGAGTTGTTGGATCCGGCCGAGACTTGTACGCCGCGCTGCTGGTTCTGGTAGATCCAGTTTTCCTCGATCACGTTGCCGCTGCTTGTCGCCAGGTTGCCCACATGAATGCCGTGACCGGCATTGGCGGCAATCAGGTTGCGCCGCCCCGCCACGGAATCGCCCACTTCGCTGCTTCCGCCGTTGAGTGAAATGCCGTTGCCGCCATTGGCGAAGATCTCGTTGACGTGGATTCGTTGTGTGCCCGTCGTCGTTCGGATGCCGTCGCCGGCGTTGTATTCGATGTAGTTGGGGCTGGTAATCGGACCCGACGCAGTGCCCGCGATGATGCCCAGGAAGTTGTCGGGCCCGACAAGCTGGATGCCGTGACGAGAATTCCCGAACGCACTGCCCCCGGCCGGATTGGTCCCGATGTAGTTGCCTGCAATCTGCCCGTCGGCACCCAGTTGAACGTAGATCCCGTCCTCGGCATTGTTGGAAATCAGGTTGCCCCGTCCGCTGATCCCGATGGTCGGCGAGGTCACCACGTCCGTGCCGACGACGCAACGGTCGCAGTTGCTGATGTACACACCGCTGCCGCCGTTGCCACCGGCAGCACCGTCATGGCGAACGCCGATCCAGTTGGAATCCAGCTCGACCGTCGAACTGTTGACGATCTCGATGCCGTTGTCGGGAAAATTGAAGATCGCCAGGCCGCGAATCGTTACGGCTGCGGTGCTGGCCACGCGCAATCCATCAGCTGTCGT
This sequence comes from Wenzhouxiangella sp., assembly GCA_021767625.1. Classification (GTDB taxonomy): domain Bacteria; phylum Pseudomonadota; class Gammaproteobacteria; order Xanthomonadales; family Wenzhouxiangellaceae; genus Wenzhouxiangella. Next base: position 1,969 of record JAASTB010000190.1, on the reverse strand, counting down.
ACCACCCAGAGAAGAACCGTCGAGCCGCACGAGCGGCGTGGCGTCGAGTACGGACGAGGCACCCGTGTTGTAGCCGGGTGCAGTGGTCGCGTCGATGGTCACGACGGAAGAAATCGTGGGCAGGGGCGTCGCGGGCGTGATCGTGAACAGGCCGACGGAGAATTCGATCAGGTGGCCGCCACCGAATGCATTGGCTTCCTCGATGGCCGCCCTGAGCGTGCATCGGGGCGGTCCGCCGACCGGAATGTCACAAAAGCCGTCGCCCGGATTGGCGTCTGACGCGTCGCCGATGTCGTTGACGACGAAAGCCTGGGCAGCGCCGGCTGCCAGCAGCATGCCCAGGGCCACGAACCGGTTGAGAGTATTCATCGAGTTGTCCTGCGAAATCCCGTCGTCAAGCAAATCGAAATCCCGGCGGTTTCTGTGACACGCCGCGCAAGGCAGGCTGACTTACGCGGCGGAATGCGCCAGAATGAAGCCGGGACACCAGAAAGTCGCCTCGATCATGGTTCAAGCCTCAGACTCGGGATCTGCCGGCAGCGGTTTGTCGGAGTTCGAACCCGACGGTACCGACCTCGACCGGGTCCGCCAGCTCTACCAGGAGTTGCGGCGCATCGCCCGCCGCGAACGCCAGCTCATCCCCTCGGCGACGCTCAACACGACCGCCCTCGTCCACGAGGTCTGGCTGCGCCTGGCCGCCGGCGAAAGCGATTTCCGCGACCGCCGGCACTTTCTCGGCGTGGCGGCCGTGGCCATGCGCCGGATGGTGGTCGACTACGCCCGCTACCGCCTGGCGCAGAAACGCGGCGGCGATGCCGTGCAGGTGGAGCTGGGTGACGCCGACGCGGCGACCGTGACCGACATCGACCGAATCCTCGACATCGACCAGGCCATCGGCGAGCTCGAGCAGCTCGATCCCCGCCTGGGCCGCCTGGTCGAGCTTCGCTTTTTCACCGGCCTTTCCAACGAGGACGCCGCCGAAGTGCTCGAAGTTTCCCCGCGGACGGCGGCGCGCGACTGGAAACGCGCGCGGGCACTGCTGGCGGCCAGCCTGGAATGAAGATCAGCGCCTCCGACTGGGCCGCCATCTCCGACCATTTCGACCGCCTGGCCGACCTGCCCCCGCGCAAGCGGCAAGAGAAGCTGGAGGCGCTGGAACTCGACGAGGCGCAGCGCCGACAGCTTCGCCACCTGCTGGAGCAACACGACCGGGCCGACTCGCTGGGGCTGGACACCGGCGCTCCCGAACGACTGGGACTCGACCGGGCCGAAACCGGCAAGGAAGACGCACCGCCGCCGGACTGGCAGGGCCAACGGCTCGGAGCCTGGCAGGTCGACGAAATCATCGGCCGCGGCGGCATGAGCGTGATCCACCGCGGGCACCGTGCCGACGGCCAGTTCGAGAAGGAAGTGGCCGTCAAGGTACTCAAGCGCGCCAACCTGATCGGCGACGGCAAGCGGCTGAGCGAGGAAACGCGAATCCTCGCGCGCCTCGAGCATCCGGGCATCGCGCGGCTGATCGACAGCGGCACGAGCGAGGAAGGCCATGGCTACCTGGTGATGGAGCTCATCCACGGCCGCGCGCTGGACGTCCATTGCCGGGAGGGCGAACTGTCCGTGGCCGCCATCGTGAAACTGGTCATCGAGGCCGCCCGGGCACTCGAATACGCCCACCAGCGCCAGGTCGTCCATTGCGACGTCAAGCCGGCCAACCTGCTGGTGCGCGAGAACGGCCGGCTGTGCGTGGTCGACTTCGGCATCGCGGCGATGCTCCAGCGGCAACCCGACGCCGAACGTCACCTGTATTGCTCTCCCGCCTACACCGCCCCCGAACGCTTCCGGCGGGCGCCCCCGGACACCAGCCAGGACATTTATTCCCTCGGCGCCGTGCTCGAGGAATTGATCGCCGAAGGTTCGGATCGCGACCTCGCGGCGATCTGCGCCCAGGCGACGGCGCGCCAGCCGGAGG
>JAASTB010000013.1 GCA_021767625.1 Wenzhouxiangella sp. | reverse complement strand
GAGCTCAAGCCGGGCAAGGGCGCGCAGCTGGCGCGCAGCGCCGGTGCAGCGGTTCAGCTGGTGGCGCGAGAAGGTCAGTACGCGACCGTGCTGCTTCGTTCGGGTGAGATGCGGAAGGTGCACGCCAACTGCCGCGCGACGATCGGCCAGGTGGCTAACGTCGAGCACAACCTCGAGAAGCTGGGCAAGGCCGGCGCCAAGCGCTGGCGCGGTGTGCGCCCGACGGTTCGCGGTGTGGCCATGAACCCGGTTGATCACCCGCACGGTGGCGGTGAGGGTCGAACCTCGGGCGGTCGTCATCCGGTGACGCCCTGGGGCGTGTCCACCAAGGGCAAGCGCACCCGCAAGAACAAGCGCACCGACAAGTACATTTCGCGTTCGCGCAAGCGCAAGTAACAGGAAAACGTTATGCCACGTTCTATCAAGAAAGGGCCGTTTATCGACCATCACCTTCAGGCGAAGGTGGAAGCGGCCGTCGAAGCCAACAACCGGCGCCCGATCAAAACCTGGTCGCGCCGCTCGATGATCATGCCGGAAATGGTCGGCTTGACCATTGCCGTGCACAACGGCCGGCAGCACATGCCGATCCTGATCAACGAGAACATGGTCGGTCACAAGCTCGGCGAGTTCGCGCCGACGAGAACTTTCAAGGGTCACAGCGGTGACCGCAGGTCCAAGTAACAAGGGTTCGAGACGGTGATGGAAGCTACAGCAAAGCTCAAGGGCGCGCGCATCTCGCCGCAGAAGGCCCGACTGGTCGCCGACCAGATTCGCGGTCTGCCGGTGGAAAGGGCAGACGAGATGCTGACGTTCAGCAACAAGAAGGCCGCGCACATCGTCCGCAAGGTACTGATGTCCGCGATCGCCAATGCCGAGCACAACAGCGGCGCCGATATCGACGAGCTGAAAGTGCGCACGATCTTCGTCGACGAAGGTCCGACGTTCAAGCGCGGCATGCCGCGCGCGAAAGGGCGCTTTACGCGCATCCTCAAGCGCACCAGTCACATCACCATTGTCGTGGCAGAGGACTAATCATGGGTCACAAGGTACATCCAACCGGAATTCGTCTTGGAATCGCCAAGGACTGGGGCGCCAAGTGGTACGCGGAGTCGAACGACTTCGCCGACCAGCTCAACACCGACCTGAAGGCTCGGGCGTTCCTGGAAAAGGCGCTCTCTCACGCGGCGGTCAGTCGCATCGAGATCGAGCGTCCGGCCAAGTCGGCCGAGATCACCGTGCACACGGCACGTCCGGGTATCGTGATCGGGAAGAAGGGCGAGGACATCGAGAAGCTTCGTCGCGACGTCAGCAAGATCATGGGTGTGCCGACGCATATCCGGGTCAACGAGATCCGCAAGCCGGAACTCGACGCCAAGCTGGTTGCCGAAAGCATCGCGCAGCAGCTCGAGCGCCGCGTGATGTTCCGCCGCGCCATGAAGCGCTCGGTGGGTAACGCCATGCGTCTTGGCGCCCAGGGCATCAAGGTGCAGGTCGGCGGCCGCCTCAACGGCGCCGATATCGCGCGCACCGAGTGGTATCGCGAAGGTCGCGTGCCGCTGCACACGCTGCGTGCCGACATCGATTACGGAACGGCCGAAGCCGCCACGACTTACGGCGTCATCGGCATCAAGGTCTGGGTGTACAAGGGCGAGGTCTTCGACCTGTATGCCGAGAAGAGTTCGGAAAATGCACCGGCCAAGGGCGGTGCACGCAAGGAGAGCTAAACGATGCTGCAGCCGAAACGCACCAAGTTCAGAAAGCAGCAGAAGGGACGCAATCGCGGCCTGGCGCACGTGGGTAACCGCGTTAGCTTCGGCGAATACGGCCTGCAAGCGACGACGCGCGGGTTCATCACGGCCCGCCAGATCGAGTCGGCCCGTCGTGCGATCACGCGCCACGTCAAGCGTGGCGGCAAGCTCTGGATCCGCGTGTTCCCGGACAAGCCGGTCACGAGCAAGCCGGTCGAAGTCCGCATGGGTAAGGGCAAGGGCAACGTCGAGTACTGGGTTGCCCCGATCCAGCCCGGACGCGTGATTTATGAAATCCAGGGCGTCAGCGAGGACGTGGCACGCGAGGCGTTCCGCCGCGCCGCAGCCAAGCTGAGTGTCCGCACCACCTTTGTAGCGAGGACGCTGTGATGAAAGCGAGTGAACTGCGAGACAAGAGTTCCAGCGAGCTCAACAGCATGCTCCTGGATCTGCGCAAGGAGCAGTTTTCCCTGCGCATGCAGCACGGCACCGGCCAGCTGGGTACACCCCACGAGATGCGCCGTGTCCGCAAGGAGATTGCACGGGTAAAGACCGTGCTCAACCAGAAGCAGGATGAGAAGAAGGCATGAGTAGCGAAGACCGCAAGCAGCGTAGCGTCGTCGGGCGCGTCGTGAGCAACAAGATGGACAAGACCGTGACGGTTCGTCTGGAGCGGCTGGTCAAGCATCCGCTGTACGGCAAGTACGTCCGTCGTTCGAGCAAGGTTCATGCCCACGATGCCGACAACAGCTGCAACGAAGGCGATACCGTGCGTATCGAGCAGACCCGGCCGATCTCGAAGTCGAAGGCCTGGCAAGTGATTGAAGTGGTCGAACGGGCCCAGTAAGCGGAGCGAGTGACATGATTCAGATGCAGTCCAGGCTGTCGGCAGCCGACAACAGCGGAGCGCGCGAGCTCATGTGCATCAAGGTGCTCGGTGGTTCCAAGCGCCGCTACGCCAATATCGGCGACGTGATCAAGGTGACCGTCAAGGACGCGATCCCGCGCGGCAAGGTCAAGAAGGGCGAGGTCTACAACGCCGTGGTCGTGCGTACCGCCAAGGGCGTACGTCGCCGCGACGGATCGTTGATTCGTTTCGACGGCAACGCGGCGGTCCTGCTCAACAACAAGCTCGAGCCGATCGGTACCCGCATTTTCGGGCCGGTGACCCGCGAACTGCGCACCGGCCAGTTCATGAAAATCGTGTCGCTCGCACCGGAAGTGCTGTAAGGAGTTCAAGATGGAACGTATTCGCAAGGGCGACGAAGTGATCGTGATTGCCGGCCGGAGCAAGGGCCAGCGCGGTCACGTGCTCAAGGTTCTCAAGGACAAGCGATTCCTGGTCGAGAACGTCAACATGGTCAAGCGCCATCAGAAGCCCGACCCGCAGAACCAGAAGCCCGGCGGCATCATCGAGCGTGAGGCGCCCATTCAGGCCTCCAACGTGATGCTGTTCAATCCGGCCACCGGCAAGGGTGACCGGGTCGGCTTCAAGTTCCTGGAAGACGGCCGCAAGGTTCGCTTCTATCGTTCGACCGGGGAAGTGGTCGATATCTGAGGTCGTCGCAGACAGTCAGCTGCAAGCTGGAAACCGAAAACTTTCTGGAATAGACAATGGCAAGGCTAAGAGAATTTTACAGGGACGAAGTCGTCGGAAAGCTGACCGAAAAGTTCGGCTATTCCAACCCGATGCAGGTGCCGCGGATCACGAAGATCACGGTCAACATGGGTGTTGGCGAGGCGGTCGGTGACAAGAAGGTCATCGAACATGCCGTGTCCGACATGGCCAAGATCGTCGGGCAGCAGCCGGTGATCACCAAGGCCCGCAAGTCGGTTGCCAGCTTCAAGATTCGTGACGACTATCCCATCGGCTGCATGGTTACGCTGCGCCGGGAACGCATGTACGAGTTCCTGGACCGCCTGATCAACATCGCGCTGCCGCGTGTTCGCGACTTCCGCGGTGTTCCGCGCAAGTCCTTCGACGGTCGCGGAAACTACAACCTGGGCGTAAAGGAACAGATCATCTTTCCCGAGATCAATTACGACCAGGTCGATACGCTGCGCGGTATGGATATCGCCATTACGACTTCGGCGGAATCCGACGAAGAAGGTCTGGCCCTCCTGGAAGCGTTCGGCTTCCCGTTCCGGGCCAAGTAAGGAGTAAAGAAGGTATGGCTAAAGTTTCGATGGTTGAACGCGACGTGAAGCGCGCCAAGCTCGCTGACAAGTACGCCGAAAAGCGTGCCGAGCTCAAGCGCGTCATTGCCGACCCCGAAGTTGACTTCGAGGAAAAGCAGGCCGCGATGCACAAGCTCAACAAACTGCCGCGCGATTCCTCGCCTGTGCGTGGGCGCAACCGCTGCCGCCAATCGGGTCGGCCGCGCGGTTACTACCGCAAGTTCGGCCTGGCCCGCAACAAACTGCGTGAAGCGGCGATGCGCGGTGACATTCCGGGCCTGCGCAAGGCCAGCTGGTAAGGAGAGATAGAGCAATGAGCATGAGTGATCCCATTGCCGACATGCTGGCACGTATCAAGAACGCGCAGGCGGTCAACAAGCGTACCGTCAGCATGCCGGCGTCGAAGGTCAAGATCGCCATTTCCGGCGTCCTGAAGGACGAGGGCTACATCCGCGACTTTCGCGTCGAGGAAGACGGCCCCAAGCGTGAACTGAGCATCGAACTGAAGTACGTGGAAGGACGTGGTGTCATCGATCGTCTCGAGCGCTACAGCCTGCCGAGTCGCCGGCGCTACTTTGCAACCGGTGAGCTGCCGCGCGTGCAGAACGGGCTGGGCGTCGCGATCGTCAGCACATCGCACGGCGTGATGACGGACCGCCAGGCGCGCTCGCAAGGCCACGGCGGCGAAGTTCTCTGCCTGGTCGCCTGATAGAGTTTTCGGAGAGACTGACAATGTCGAGAATTGCCAACGCCCCAATCGAGCTGCCCAAGGGCGTCGAATTCAATCACGCCGACGGCGTGGTTAAGGTCAAGGGCGCCAAGGGCCAGCTGGAAATGGAAATGCACCCGACCGTGACGCTCAACGTCGACGACGGCGTGGTGCGTGTCGCTCCGGCGGAGTCCGGCACCATGGCCATGGCGGGTACCATGCGCGCGCTGATCGCGAACATGGTGCACGGCGTCACCGAGGGTTTCGAAAAGAAACTCGAACTGGTCGGCGTCGGTTACCGTGCGCAGGTGCAGGGCAAGAAGCTCAACCTGCAGTTGGGCTTCAGCCACCCGGTCGAATTCGAGATCCCGCAGGGCGTGGATATCGAGACGCCGAGCCAGACGGAAATCGTGGTCAGGGGCAGCAGCAAGCAGCTGGTCGGCCAGGTGGCCGCCGAGATCCGCGGTTATCGTCCGCCGGAGCCCTACAAGGGCAAGGGTGTTCGCTACGCCGGTGAGCGCGTGGTGATGAAGGAAGCCAAGAAGGCCTGAGGAATCGATCATGAAGGACAAGAATCAATCCAGACTGCGTCGCGCGCGCAAGAATCGCGCTCGCATCACGCGTTCGGGCCAGGCACGTTTGACCGTGCACCGCTCCGGGCGTCACATCTACGCGCAGATTATCGCCTCCGGCGGGGAGCACACCGTCGCCGCGGCGTCGACGCTGCAGAAGGACGTTGCCGAGGGCCTCAAGAGCACTTGCAGCGTCGAAGCTGCCGAGGCGGTCGGCAAGAAGATCGCCGAGCGCGGCCTCGAGGCCGGGATCGAAGGCGTGGCTTTCGACCGCTCGGGTTTCAGGTATCACGGACGGGTCAAGGCGCTGGCGGATGCCGCGCGTGAAGCCGGTCTGAAGTTTTAACGCTAACGGAATTCATCATGGCTAGAGAAAACACCACCGACGATCTGATTGAGAAGCTGGTCGCGGTCAACCGTGTGGTCAAGGTGGTCAAGGGTGGCCGCCAGTTCAGCTTTACGGCGCTCACGGTGGTCGGCGACGGCGAAGGCAAGGTCGGCTTCGGTTATGGCAAGGCACGCGAAGTGCCGCTGGCCATTCAGAAGGCGATGGAACGCGCCCGCCGCGACATGGTGCGCATCTCCCTCAACGAGGGTACGCTCTGGCACCCGGTCAAGGCTCGGCACAGCGGTTCTCGCATTTACATGCAGCCCGCCTCGGAAGGTACCGGTGTGATCGCCGGCGGGCCGATGCGCGCCGTGTTCGAAGCGGTCGGGGTGCACAACGTTCTGGCCAAGAGCCTGGGATCGAACAACCCCATCAACCTGGTGCGCGCCACCATGAAGGGCCTGCAGGCCATGGCGTCGCCCGAGAAGGTCGCCATCAAGCGCGGCAAGCCGATCGAGGAGGTCCTGGAATACCATGGCTAAGAAGAGCTCCGGAAAGCTGCGAGTGACGTTGGTTCGCTCCATCAACAGCACCATCGGCAAGCACCGCGATACGGTGCGCGGCCTGGGCCTGCGGCGTATGCATCACACGGTCGAGCTGGAAGACACGCCGGCCATCCGCGGGATGATTCGCAAGGTCGACTACCTGGTGCAGGTCGAAGAAGCCTGAATTCAACTTTTTGGACGGTGACATGAAACTCAATTCGATTCAGCCCGCAGAAGGCAGCCGTAGCGAACGCAAGCGCGTCGGACGGGGCATCGGTTCCGGTCTGGGCAAGACCGGCGGCCGGGGCCACAAGGGCCAGAAGTCGCGATCCGGCGGCTATCACAAGGTCGGTTTCGAAGGCGGCCAGATGCCGCTGCAGCGCCGCGTTCCGAAGGTCGGTTTCCGCTCCGCGGTCAACCGCCACACCGCTGAGCTGCGCCTCTACCAGATCAACGCGATCGACGCCGACGTGATCGACCTCGAGACGCTCAAGAAGGCGGGACTGGTCGGCGGCGCCACGCGCAAGGTTCGCCTGGTCAACACCGGCTCGCTCGAGCGGGCCGTGACGGTGCGTGGCATTCACGTCACCGCCGGTGCGGCCAAGGCGATAGAAGCTGCGGGCGGTAAGGTCGAGTAATGGCACGCAATGCATCGGAAATGGCCGGGATGCTCGGCGGTATCGGGCGCCTGAAGGAGTTGCGCCAGCGCCTGTTCGTGGTGCTGGTGGCGCTCGTGATTTTCCGCCTGGGAACCTTCATTCCGGTGCCGGGCGTCAATCCGAATGCGCTGGTTGAACTGATGGACCAGGCCGGCGGCACGATCGTCGGCGTGTTCAACATGTTCTCCGGTGGTGCGCTGGGTCGCTTCTCGATCTTCGCGCTCGGCGTGATGCCCTACATTTCCGCGGCCATCATCATCCAGCTCATGAGCCACGCCATTCCGCAGTTGCAGCAGCTGCGCAAGGAGGGCGAGTCGGGTAGGCGCAAGATCACCCAGTACACGCGGTATTTCACCGTGGTGCTCGCGGCGTTCCAGGGCTTTGGGGTGGCGGTTGCCCTTCAAAGCCAGAGCGCCGGCGCGGAACTGCCCGTCGTAATCGCACCGGGTCCGGGCTTCGTGATGGCGGCGGTCATCACGCTGACCGCAGGGACGGTCTTCCTCATGTGGCTGGGTGAGCAGATTACCGAACGCGGCATCGGCAACGGGATCTCGATCCTGATTTTTGCCGGTATCGTCGCGGGGCTGCCCGGCGCGATCGCGGCGACGCTGGACCTGGTCCGGACCGGCCAGCTCGGCATTTTGACCGCTACGTTCTTCCTGGTCCTGGCCATCACGGTCACTGCCTTCGTGGTGTTCGTCGAGCGTGGTCAGCGTCGCATTACGGTCAACTATGCGCAGCGCCAGGGTCGGCAGGCGTATCGGAGCCAGTCGACGCACTTGCCGCTCAAGGTGAATATGGCAGGGGTCATTCCGGCCATCTTCGCCTCCAGCCTGGTGCTGTTCCCGGGCACCATCACGACGTGGTTCGGCCAGGCCGGCGATGCAGGCTGGCTGCAGGCGATTTCACAGCAGCTCAGCCCGGGCCAGCCGATCTACATCATGATTTTCGGCGGCATGGTGATGTTCTTCTGCTTCTTCTACACGGCCATCGTCTTCAATTCCAAGGAGACGGCCGACAACCTGAAGAAGTCGGGCGCTTTCATCCCCGGGATTCGCCCCGGACGTCAAACCGCGGAGTACATCGACTACGTGCTGACCCGGTTGACCCTGATCGGCGCGTTCTACCTGGCGGCGGTCTGCCTGCTGCCGGAGTTCATCCTGTTGCAGTGGCAGAACGTGCCCTTCTACTTCGGCGGTACGTCGCTGTTGATTATTGTCGTGGTGACCATGGATTTCATGGCCCAGTTGCAGGCGCATCTGATGTCGCATCAGTACGACAGCCTGCTCAAGAAGTCCAACCTCAAGGGTTATGGCCGAAGCGGCGTGGTACGCCGCTAGTCGAGGGCCGTGTCGCGGCCGGAATGATTGGAGAGCAGTAATGAAGGTTCAGGCATCAGTCAAGAAGATTTGCCGCCACTGCAAGGTGGTTCGCCGCAAGGGCATTGTGTATGTCATCTGCAGCGACCCCAAGCACAAGCAGCGGCAGGGATAATTTGACCCCTCGGCGGGGTTGGCAATGAGCCGGAAACCCGGTAAAATTGCTGGTTTGCGTCGAGCGGGCGTAACGGTTTACGGAGCAAGCAAATGGCACGTATAGCAGGCGTCAACCTCCCGGTACAGAAGCATACCTGGGTAGCGTTGACTCACATTTACGGCATCGGTCGGACCCGGGCCTACGAAATCTGCGAGGCCACCGGTGTGGCCCCGGACACGAAAGTTCGCGACCTGACCGAGGCGGAACAGGAAAAGCTGCGCCAGACGATCGGTCAGATGACCGTCGAGGGCGACCTGCGCCGCGAAGTGTCGATGAATATCAAGCGCCTGATGGACCTGGGCTGCTACCGGGGCCTGCGTCATCGTCGCGGGCTGCCGGTTCGCGGCCAGCGCACGCGCACCAACGCCCGCACCCGCAAGGGTCCGCGTCGCCCGATTCGTTGAGGTAGTAACACATGGCCAAGCAGCAGAGCGCTAGCAAGAGCAGGAAGAAGGTCAAAAAGACCGTTGTCGACGGCATTGCCCACGTGCATGCCTCATTCAACAACACGATCATCACGATCACCGACCGCCAGGGCAATACGGTTTCCTGGGCCACTTCGGGTGGTTCCGGTTTCCGCGGTTCGCGCAAGTCGACGCCGTTCGCCGCCCAGGTGGCGGCCGACAACGCCGGCCGCACCGCCCAGGAATTCGGCATGAAGAACCTCGAGGTTCGCGTCAACGGTCCCGGACCGGGCCGCGAGTCTTCGGTACGCTCGCTCAATGCGGCCGGATTCAAGATTACCAACATCATCGACGTCACGCCGATTCCCCATAACGGCTGCCGTCCACCCAAGAAACGTCGCGTGTAAGTCACCGGCAGGCAGACTGAAGAGATATGGCTAGATATACCGGACCCACCTGCAAGCTCGCACGCCGCGAGGGCGTTGATCTCAACCTCAAGAGCCCCGCGCGCGGCCTCGAGTCGAAGTGCAAACTGAATCAGCCGCCAGGCCAGCACGGCGATAGCCGCCGTCAGCGCTTGTCGGACTACGCGCTCCAGCTGCGCGAGAAGCAGAAGGTGCGCCGCATGTACGGCGTTCTGGAGAAGCAGTTCCGCAACTACTACAAGGAAGCGGCCCGTCGCAAGGGCGCAACCGGCGAGAACCTGCTGCAGCTGCTGGAGAGCCGCCTCGACAATGTCGTTTATCGGCTCGGTTTCGCCGTGACGCGCGCGCAGGCGCGCCAGCTGGTGAGCCACAAGTCCGTCGAGGTCAATGGCAAGGTGGTCAATATCCCCTCCTACCAGGTGCAGGCGGAAGATCGCGTGTCGATTCGCGAGAAGGCCCGCAAGCAGCTGCGCATTCAGGAAGCCATCAACGTGGCGCGTGAGCTGGATCTGGTGCCGGCATGGATCGACGTGGATTTCGACAAGATGGAAGGCGTCTTCAAGGCAGCTCCCGAACGGGACGACCTGCCGCCGGACATCAACGAGAATCTCATCGTCGAGCTGTACTCGAAGTAAGCGCCGGGCCACGAGCCCGCGCTGCACACGAAAACCGAATTTGGAGAGGCAATCATGTCAGGCCAGATAAGCGAACTTATCGGCACGATGCTCAAGCCCAAGGGGCTTGTCGTCGACGAGATCTCGCCGCGACGCGCCCGCATTACGCTTGAGCCGCTGGAACGCGGTTTCGGCCACACGCTGGGCAATGCGCTGCGGCGCATCCTGCTGTCGTCGATTCCCGGCAGCGCCATTACCGAGGCCGAAATCGACGGCGTGCTCCACGAGTACACGGCGGTCGAAGGCTTGCAGGAAGATATCGTCGAAGTCCTGCTCAACCTCAAGGACGTGGCTATTCGCATGCACAGCCGCGACGAGGCCACCCTGACCTTGAGCAAGGACAAGGCCGGTCCAGTCACGGCCGGGGATATTCAGCTCGATCACGATATCGATGTGCTCAACCCGGACCACGTGATCTGCAACCTGACCAAGAACAGCAAGCTGCGTATGCAGCTCAAGGTCACCCGCGGCGTGGGTTACCAGCCGGCCGCAGCGCTGAAGTTCAACGAGGAAGAGACGCGGACGATCGGTCGCCTGCAGCTCGATGCCTCGTACTGCCCGGTGCACCGCGTTGCCTACAGCGTGGAGAGCGCCCGAGTCGGACAGCGCACGGACCTGGACAAGCTGGTTCTGGACATCGAGACCAACGGCACGATGAGCTGCGAGGACGCCGTCAAGCTGGCCGCAGGCATCCTGGTCGACCAGATGTCGGTTTTTGTCGATTTTGTGGCCCGCGAAAAGGACGAAACGGAGACGACGACCGAGAGCTTCGATCCGATTCTCCTGCGGCCGATCGACGACCTGGAGCTGACCGTGCGCTCGGCGAATTGCCTGAAGGCCGAGCACATCCAGTACGTGGGCGACCTCGTGCAGCGGACCGAAACGGAGCTTCTCAAGACCCCGAACCTGGGCAAGAAGTCCCTGACCGAAATCAAGACGGTGCTGGCGACCCACGATTTGTCGCTGGGTACCCGCCTGGAAAACTGGCCGCCGCCCTCGCTGGCGCGCACCGAGCACTGAGGAGAAAACGATGCGTCATCGTAAAGCAGGTCGCAAACTCAACCGGACGTCGCCGCATCGTCGGGCGATGTTCCGTAACATGACCGCCAGCCTGATCGAGCATGAGCTCATCAAGACCACGCTGCCGAAAGCCAAGGAGCTTCGCCGCGTGGCCGAGCCGCTGATTACCCTGGCGAAAGAAGACAGCGTTTCCGCTCGTCGCCTGGCATTCAACCGGCTGCGCGACCGTGACGCGGTGGGCAAGCTCTTTGCCGAGCTGGGCCCGCGTTACCGTGAACGCCCGGGCGGCTACCTGCGCATTCTGAAGTGCGGGTTCCGTGCCGGCGACAACGCGCCGATGGCCTACGTCGAGTTGGTCGACCGGCCGGACGCTCCGGGAGCCGAAACCGCCGAATAGCATCCGGGATCACACCGGAGGTTCAGGAAGCCCGGCCCTCGCTGCCGGGCTTTTTTTTTGCGGCGACGCACTGGGCTACAATGCCCGCTCGCGCGGCCGTATCGTCCGCGTGCGATCGGATCAGCCGGAATTTCGGATGCGACGAACCATTATCCTTGCCGCCGCACTGGGCATTATCCTCCTGGGCCTTTGGGGAACGGCGGTCATCTATTTCGACGAAGCGCGGCTCAAGGGCATCCTTTCCGACCGCTTGAGCGAGCAAGTCGGGCGTCGCGTCGAAATCGTCGGTGCACTCGAGCTAAGCCTCTTTCCGCGCCCCATTGTGGATGCCCGGAATGTGGTTATCGGGGGATCGGGAGCGGGTGACAATCGGGCGCTGTTTCGTGCCGCGCGCGTCAGCATGAGCCTCCGGCTGCTCTCCCTCCTGCAGGGCGATCTCGCGCCTGGACGGGTTCGCCTGGAGGGCGCCGTCGTCAATCTGGCGGGATCGGAATTGCGTAATGCGCCATCGAACCCGCTGGCTGCCGTTCGTTCCGGCGCGCGTGTGTTCGGCGGGCGATCGCTGTCGCTTCAGGACGTCACTTTCCTGTATCCCGGAGACGACCCGGAAAGTCCCAGGAGCCTCGCGGTGGACCACATCGAACTCGAGCGCTTCAGTCTCGACCAGGCTGTGGCGTTTCGATTTCTCGGTGATGTGGGGGCTCCGCCGGTTCTCAAGGGCGTCCGGCTGGAGGGGATGCTGCACGTGCCGAGCGCGGACGATCGCCCTGTGCGCTTGCGAGACATGGAGTTCGTCGCGAGTCTCGCCGGATGGGACACGACGGTGTCGATGAGCGGTGATCTGGCCGCCTCGGGCGAGGCGCCGTTTCGCTTGTCGCTGGCCGGCGGACAAATCCGGATCGGAGAATCTCGGTTTGATGCCTCCTTCAACTACCACGGTGGAGACGGGCCGGCGGCAGACTTGCTGCTGTCTGGCGGGGAGTTGGACTGGACGGCGATTGCGCGGTTTCTGGACGAACGCCTCAATGTGGATCCGGCCGGTGTTCTGGCGACGATTTCCTCCCGGGTGGACCTGAGGTCGCAGCTGCAGTTCAAGCGCTTGCGCCTGGGTGGCGTCGCGTTTTCGGAAGCCCGGGTCGATCTCCGCACGCAGTCGGCGGGAATGGGGATCAATGTCGCTGCAGTCTTTCCCGGCGGGCTGCTCGAAGCCAGCGGCGTCATGACGAAAGCTCCGCCGCACTCCCTTGCGGTGGACGCGAGCCTGGCCGAGTTCGGTCAGATGCTCGATTGGCTGGCGCTACCCGCCAGTCTGGAAGGAAGCGGAGAGGCGCAGCTCACCCTGAGCTGGGGCGATGCGAGCACTCCCGCCTACGTGCTGGATGGTCGTTTCGATCTCTGGGACGGTTCGCTGGGAATGTCGCGCGGCGATGCAGCAACCAGCGAGCTTCCATTTCATCGATTCAGCGGAGAGTTCAGGAACACTCCCGGCTTTCTGGAGCTTCCCGCCTACGAGCTGGTCGGGGACGAGCTTTCCGGGCAGGGTTGGGCGGCTGTTGACCTTTCGTCCCGCGAGCTGGGTGGAGAACTCCGCAGCGAGGGGGAGACGGCCGCGTGGTGGACTTTGTCGGGTTCCCTGGCCGAGCCGCAGTTAGCGCCCCTGACGCTGCCGCCGGCCGAGCGGGAAGGTGAGGCAGCCAGGCAAGAGGAAGGCGCCGCGCAGTGAATTCGGATCGGGAACGGCTGGCCGGCCTGGCGGCCGCGCTCGGCGCCTTTTGCATTTGGGGCCTGGCGCCGCTGTATTTCAAGCTACTGGGTTACGTGCGGGCCGACGAGATCATCGCCCACCGGGTCATCTGGTCGATGGTTTTTCTTGGTCTCGTTCTGCTGGTTCGCGAGCGCGGCCGCTTCGTCGAGCGAGTCCGCGTCGACGCCCGGGTGCTGGGCGCGCTGCTGTTGAGTGCGGTGCTGATTGCGCTCAACTGGCTGGTCTTCGTCTACGCGATCAATTCGGATCGCGTTCTTTCGACGAGCCTCGGTTACTTCATCAACCCCCTTGTCAACGTCCTGCTCGGCATGCTCATCTTCCGCGAGCGGCTGGGACGGCTCCAGACGATCGCCGTCTTGCTGGCCTTTGCCGGCACGGCCTGGATGACGATAAGGGTGGGGCGGCTTCCGTGGATCGCGCTGGCCCTGGCGTTCAGTTTCGCGCTGTATGGCGTGGTGCGCAAGAAGACCGATGTGGGGCCCTTGGTGGGGCTGTTCTGGGAGACCTTGCTGATGACCCCGCTCGCCCTGTTGTGGCTCCTGTGGCTCGATCGGAACGGCTTGCTGGCGTTCGACTTCGAATCCCTGGGCGAGGCGGGCTTGCTGGCGGGAACCGGGCTGGTCACACTGGTTCCGCTTGTCCTGTTCGCAACCGGCGTGCGGCGTCTCAATCTGAGTACCATAGGGCTCATGCAGTACCTCGCCCCGAGCATGACTTTCGTCCTCGCAGTCTTCCTGTTCGGTGAACCATTCACGCCGGATCATGCCGTTACATTCGCCTGTATCTGGACTGCGCTGGCGCTGTTCACGATCGCCGGATGGCGAGACTACCGGCATACCCGTGTGCCGGCCAGGGGGGCGACATGAACGAGACGACGAGCCTTCAGCGCCCGACGAGCCGCCATATCGGTTCGCTGCGTGCGCTCAGACCCTTCATCGCCCGTTATCGCCTCCAGATCGGTTTCGCAACCCTCTTTCTGGTGATTTCGGCGGCCGGTGCCCTGGCCATTCCGGCCGCCGTTGGGCAGGTGATCGATCGCGGATTCATGGCCGAGAACATCGGCAACATCAACCGCTGGTTCTGGCTTCTCTTCGCCGCTGCGGCAATGATGGCGGTCGGCGGGGGGTTGCGGTTCTATTGGGTCAGCTGGCTGGGCCAGCGGGTCGTGGCCGACATTCGCAAGTCGGTCTACGAACGCGTCCTGTCGATGAGCCCGGATTTCTTCGGGACGACCCGCACCGGCGAGGTGCTCTCGCGGCTCAACACCGACACCACCCTGGTCGAGACCCTGGTCGGTTCGACCGTGTCCTTCGGCGTGCGCAACCTGCTGATGCTGGTGGCCAGCTCGGTGGCGCTGGTTTTGACCGCGCCGTCCCTGGCCGGGGTGATCGGCATGCTGATCGTGCTCATCATCGCGCCGGTCGTGATGTTGGGCCGATGGGTGCGCCGCCTCTCGCGCAGCGCGCAGGACCGTGTGGCGGATTTCAGCGCCCATGGCGACGAGACCATCAACGCTGTCCAAACCGTCCAGACCTTTGCCCAGGAGGCGCGCGAGCGCGACCGGTTTTCCGATGCCGTGGAGTCGGCTTTCGTCGCCGCCCGGGACCGGATCCGGGCGAGCACCTTGCTCATCGTCCTGATCATCCTGATGACCTTCGGCGCCATTACCTTCGTGCTGTGGCTGGGGGCGCGCTCGGTACTGAGCGGCGAGATGACGCCCGGCCAGCTGGGCCAGTTCGTCCTTTATGCCGCGATCGCCGCGGGTTCCACCGCCAGCCTCAGCGAAATCTGGAGCCAGCTGCAGCGCGCCGCCGGCGCCATGGAGCGACTGGCCGAACTGCTCGAGGCGCGGCCGTCGATCGTCAGTCCGGAGTCGCCCAAGGATCTGCCGGAGGGGCCGCTGTCGGTGGCCTTCGAAGCGGTCGAGTTCGCCTATCCGGCTCGGCCCGACGAGGCCGTTCTGCGCGGGCTGAGTTTCGAGGTCGCCGCTGGCGAAACGGTGGCCATCGTCGGCCCCTCCGGTGCCGGCAAGTCGACGCTGTTCCAGTTGCTGCTTCGCTTCTACGATCCAGCTGCCGGCGTCGTGCGCCTGGGCGGGGTCGACGTGCGGGAGCTCGACCTGGCCGACCTCCGCCGCGTTCTTGGCGTGGTGCCGCAGGATGTGGTGATGTTCTCCGGGAGCGCGGCCGACAACATCGCTTACGGCCGTCCCGGCGCGAGTGGCGACGTCATCACCCGGGCGGCGCGCTCGGCACACGCCGACGAGTTCGTCGAGCGTTGGCCGGAGGGCTACGACACCTTCCTGGGCGAGCGGGGCATGCGCCTGTCCGGCGGCCAGCGCCAGCGCATCGCCATCGCGCGGGCCCTGATCAAGCAACCACCATTGCTTCTCCTCGACGAAGCGACCGCCAGCCTGGACGCCGAGAGCGAACGACTGGTCCAGGAAGCTCTCAACGACATCAGCGCCGATCGCACGGTGCTGGTGATCGCCCACAGGCTCGCCACGGTGCGGCGTGCCGATCGCATCGTCGTGCTAGACCAAGGCCGGGTCGTGGCCCAGGGAAGCCACCAGGAACTCGTGGCCGACAGCCCGCTCTACGCCCGCCTGGCGCGACTGCAATTCCTGGCTGAGGATCCGGGCGCCAGCTAGATCGGCTCGTTTGCATCCTCGCCGTGGATGCGCTACTAATGCCCTCGAAAGGCCGGAACACGAATCCGGCAGGCATCTTTCCGGACGAAGGGGCGAGGGAAGCATCTGTTGAACAGGGACGTCGTTCGCGCGCTCAAGCTCACGGCCATCTACCTCGTGGCTGGCACGACCTGGATTATATTCAGTGACGCGGCCATCGACTGGCTGACCGACGACCCGCGGTTGATCCTGCGCCTGCAGACCTGGAAAGGCAGTGCTTTCGTAGCGGTCACGGGGCTTCTCGTATTCTCGCTGAGCTGGCGTGCCCTGGCGCGGCAATCCCGGCTGATCGCGCGGCTGGAGCATTATGCCTACCGTCACAAGCTGACCGGTTTGCCCAATCGGCGCCTGGCCGAAATACGGCTGGAGGAGAGCCTGACCCGGGCACGCCGCCACCGCACGGGCGTGGGGCTGATCAGTATCGATCTCGACCACTTCGGCGACATCAACGACAGCTTCGGTCACCCGGTCGGCAACGAACTGCTCAAGGCGGCGGCCGGACGCCTGAGGGCGTGCTGCTACGAGTCGGCGATTCTTGCGCACCCGAGCGCCGACGAGTTCCTGGTGATCGTGCCCGGCATCACCGATCGAGAAGAGCTGCTGCCGGTCGTGCAGCGTATCCGGGAAGAGCTATCGCCTCCTTTTTCGGCGTCCGGGATCAGCTCCGTTTATCTTTCGGCCTGCATTGGTGCGGCGCATTTCCCGGGCGACGCGTCCGATTCGGAGCACCTGCTGCAGTATGCCGAGGCGGCGCTGGCGCGGGCCAAGCATCGTGGCAGCAACGAGTTCGCGCTGTTTCGTCTCGAAATGGTGGAAAGAACCCGTCGCCAGGTCGAGCTCGACGCGCGCCTGCGGCGTGCCCTAGAGCAGGGCGAGTTGCAGATGTATTATCAGCCGGTCGTCGGCGGCAGCGACCTTGAAGTCGTTGCTTTCGAGGCGCTGATGCGGTGGTTTCCGTCGGACGGCCCGCCGGTTCCTCCATCGGAGTTCATTCCCGCTGCCGAGAACAGCGGACTGATCGTGGCCCTGGGAGACTGGGCGATCGATCAAGTGTGTCAGCAACTGGCCCAGTGGCGGCGTGAAGGGCAAGAAGATCTCGTTGTGGGCGTGAACCTGTCGGCTCGCCAGTTTGCTGCCGGCGAATTGCCGGGCGTTGTCGCGGGTGCGCTGGAACGATACGAACTGCCGCCTTCCCGCCTGACCCTCGAGATTACCGAGTCGTTGCTGATGGACCAGGGAAGAGATGGTGCCCGAGTGCTTGAGCAGTTGCGCGGGCTGGGGGTGAGTCTTGCACTGGACGATTTCGGGACAGGTTATTCATCCCTGGCCTACCTTCGTCATCTGCCGGTCAATGAACTGAAGATCGATCGCGCCTTCATCGAGTCGCTGGATCGCGCCGATACCAATCGGGCTCTCATCGAGGCAATCATCAGCCTGGCGCGTATCTTCGGCTTGACGGTAGTGGCCGAAGGTGTGGAAACCGACGGCCAGCTCAGCGTATTGCGCGAACTCGGCTGCGACCGATTCCAGGGCTACCGGTTCGGACGACCGCTGCCGGCCGCCGATATCCGGGTAGGCGGAAGCGCTCAGAGCGACCAGTAGCGGAATTTCTGGCCGCCCACGGATGCCTCCGCCATCAGTCCGCCGCGT
Organism: Wenzhouxiangella sp.; assembly: GCA_021767625.1. Classification (GTDB taxonomy): domain Bacteria; phylum Pseudomonadota; class Gammaproteobacteria; order Xanthomonadales; family Wenzhouxiangellaceae; genus Wenzhouxiangella. The sequence goes on along the minus strand of JAASTB010000013.1, from coordinate 621 downwards.
GCGTAGTTGAAAACCGCCACGCCGCTCTCGTAGCTGGTCGTGGCGGCCCGGCCTTCCGTGGCGGCCACGGCGGTCGCCTGGGCGGAGAACTCGAAGTTTTCGCGCTGGAAGCGGCGCAGCGCCGCTTCGTCGCGGAAGAAGATGACCTGGCTGTAGGACTGGGCGCCGATCTGCGGACCGATGGTCGCCTGCGAAACCGAGGTTCGGCCCACCGGCCGGCCCTGCTCGAAGACGATGCCGCGGCCGAAGCCGCCGCCGACCCAGAATCCGCCTTTGCCGATATTGGGAAACACCGCGTAGCCGTAGGCCTGGTCCACCCAGCGCTGTAATCCCGGGTCGCGGTCCACGAAGCTTGCCAGGGCCGCCCGGGATTCGCTCACGAGCACGTCGTCGGACGGTGTCGATGCGCAGCCGGCCAGCAGTCCCAGCAGCAGGAACAGAGAAACGAGGGTTGCGGGCTTTCGGGTGTTGGCGGACATTGACTACTCCATTGGTCGTTCGTTGATCCGGGCCGGCCATTGCCGGCATTTCTGGGTTTCGACGCTTTCGTAGTATAGTTAGTTCACGGGCAGGTTACGGCACGATGCCGTGCCGTCCTCCTGCCCGCAAGGGAGGGTGGTC
>JAASTB010000189.1 GCA_021767625.1 Wenzhouxiangella sp. | reverse complement strand
CTCCTCAGTCGAGGTCGGCCGGATAGGCGCCGTCTTCGCCGTGGACTTCGCGGCCAGAGACCGGCGGGTTGAACACGCAGACCATGCGCATGTGCGAGCCCTTGTTGGCGCGCAAGATGTGCTTGTCGTGCTGGTCCAGGGCGTAGATGGTGAAGGCTTCGAGGTCGTAGACCTTGCCGTCTTCGACCGTCTCGATTTCGCCCTTGCCCTCGATGAGGTAGACGGCTTCGAGATGGTTTTTGTAGTGCATGTGCAGCTCGGCGCCTTCCTTGATGACGGTGTCGTGCACCGAATACCCCATGCCGGCGTCCTTGAGCAGCAAGCGGCGGCTGTTCCAGCCTTCGGTATCGACATCGTCGTCGGTTCCGATGATGTCCTGAAGTTTCTTGACGATCATTATGTTTCTCCTGGCTTTGGGTCACGTAGGAATCGGGGTCACAAAAAGAAGTCGCGCCGGGTGACCCGGACGCGACTGGGGATTGCAAAGAGCCTTGTGGGCCTGGGCGGCTCCGTGCCGCCCCGGCCCGGACTCGATCAGGCGACCTTGCGGTCCGGGGACGCGTCGTTGGCCACCTTGGTCACCGCTTCTTCGATGATGCTCAGACCCTTTTCCAGGTCTTCATCGGAGATGGTCAGCGGCGGCAGCAGCTTGAGCACCTGGTCGTCGATACCGGCGGTCTCGATCACCAGGCCGAGCTTGAAGCACTCGGCCGAGGCCTTGCCGGCCAGTTCGGCGTCGTCGAAGGCGATGCCCTGGATGAAGCCGCGGCCCCTGAGCGAGGCGTCGACCGGTATACGCTCGGCCAGGGCGCCCAGGCGCGACTCGATGATGGCGGTCTTGCGCTCGACGTCCTTGGTCAGCTCGTCGTTGGTCCAGTAGTCGAGCGCCTTGGTGGCCGTAACGAAGGCCAGGTTGTGACCACGGAACGTGCCGTTGTGCTCGCCCGGCGACCACTGGTCGTGCTCGGGCTTGAACAACGTGATGGCGAACGGCAGGCCGAATCCGCTGAGCGACTTCGACAGGCAGATGATGTCGGGCTTGATGCCGGCCGGCTCGAAGCTGAAGAACGGGCCGGTGCGGCCGCAACCCACCTGGATGTCGTCTGCGATGAGCAGCACGCCGTGGGCTTCGCAGATGTCGGCAAGTTTCTTGAGCCATTCCATCCGCGCCACGTTGACGCCGCCTTCGGCCTGCACGGTCTCGAGAATGACGGCGGCCGGCTTGTCCACGCCCGAACCCTCGTCGTCGAGAATGTGCTCGAGCAACTCCAGGCTGGTGTCGCTGCCCTGCTCGAGGTAACCGTCGAACGGCATCTGCGACGCGTTGGACAGAGGCACACCGGCACCGGCTCGCTTCATGGCGTTACCGGTCACCGAAAGCGACCCCAGGGTCATGCCGTGGAAGCCGTTGGTGAACGAAATCACGTTCTGGCGGCCGGTGACCTTGCGGGCCAGCTTCAGAGCGGTTTCGACGGCGTTGGTGCCGGTCGGCCCCGGGAACTGGACCTTGTAGTCCATGCCGCGCGGCTTGAGGATGACTTCCTCGAAGCGCTCGAGGAATTCGGCGCGTGCGGCACTGGCCATGTCGAGGCTGTGCACGATGCGATCCTCGGCGAGGTAGTCCATCAGTGCGGCCTTGATGTCGGGGTTGTTGTGGCCGTAGTTGAGCACGCCCGCACCGGCGAAGAAGTCGATATACTCGGTGCCGTCTTCGGCGATCAGGCGCGCACCACGCGAATGCGTGAACACGGCCGGGAAGTTGCGCACGTAAGAGCGCACTTCCGATTCGAGTCGATTGATGGTTTCAAGATGATGACTCATGTCTTTACTCACTAACTTTCGGATTGAATTCGGTTCAGCTTTTTTCGAACGGGCCGATGCGGAACAGTTCCTCCGGCTCGTGTCCGTCGGGGAAGTGCTCGGCCAGCATGAAGTCGCCGACCTCGCAGTTCACGCCGTGGTCTCGTGCCACCGAGCGAAACAGCTTTCGCGAAGCCGTGTTGCTCGGCGTCACCGACGCTTCGAGCCAGCGGGCGTCCGGGTTCTGCTCCAGGAAAGCCTCGAGCAGGCGCCGGGCCATGCCCTGCTTGCGCATGAAAGGCGCCACGCCCACCTGCCAGACGAACACCGCGTCGGGTCGTTCGGGCGGACGATGGCCCAGCACGAAGCCGGCCAGCTTGCCGTCGACCTCGGCGACCACGCAGGTGTCGGCGAAATCGATGCAGAACAGGACGTAGAAATAGGCGGTATTCAGCTCCAGGCCACCCATCTCCTTGACCAGTTCGTACATGCGGGCCCCGTCTTCGGGGCGCGCCTTGCGAAACACCGGTTCAGCTACGGCTTTTGCGCCTTCAGGCGACATCGGCCACCTCGGTGTCGGTGATTTCGAATCGATCGTGGAAGATCTGCATGGCACGCTCGACGGCATTGCAGTCGATCAGGCAGGTCACGGCGTGTTCGAAGCGCATGACCTCGTGGACGGCAATGCCTTCCGACTCGAGTTCCTTTCGCGCAATGTCCTCGGCGCCTTCCTCGCTGCCGGCCTTGTAGCCAACCGCCGAAACGCTGGCGACGGGACCGCCCACGACCACGCCCTGGTCGAATTCCTCGCGAATCGAGTTCGCCAGGCCTTCGTCATCGGCCAGCTGGCCGATCGAGATCAGGTAACGGCCTGATTCGCCTTCGGCCAGTTCGGGCACGAAGATGTCGAGGTCGTCGAGACGCTCGTGCAGGTTCTCGTGGTCGGCCGACTCATCGAACTCGACCTGCAGCAGCTCATCGTGGCAGGCCACGCCGACGATGCGCGAGCGACCCAGGCCCGGCTCGGCGCGGACGATCGTTTCACCGCCCTCGCCGTGCGCCTTGCGGCAGACGATGGTGACATCGTGCTCGATGGCATAGTCGATGGCCCGCTCGTTGAGCACGCCGGCGCCGTGATGCGCCAGGGTCTTCATCTCGGCCAGGCTGATCATGCTCAGACGCGTGGCGTCGGGCACCTTGCGCGGGTCGGCCGTGTAGACGCCGTCGACATCGGAATAGATTTCGCAGCGACCGGCGCCCACGGCGGCGGCCAGGGCAACGGCGGTCGTGTCCGAGCCACCACGACCCAGCGTGGTGATGTCGCCTTCCGGGCTCTCGCCCTGGAAGCCGGCCACGACCACGATCTTGCCCTCCTCGAGGGTTTCGAGCATGCGCTCGGGATCGACCGTCTTGATGCGCGCGTTCATGTGCGCGTCACAGGTCTTGACCCCGGCCTGGGGGCCGGTCAGGGAAACGGCTTCGTGACCCAGGTCGTGCAGCGCCAGGCTCAACATCGACGCCGAGGCCTGCTCACCGGCGGCCAGCAGCATGTCGAGTTCACGGTGCTCCGGATTGGAGTTCAGCTTGCCGGCTCGAGCCAGCAACTGGCTGGTGGTCTTGCCACGCGCCGAAACCACGACCACGACGGCCTTGCCTTCTTCACGGCAGCGAGCCACGCGTTGGGCCACGGCCCGCAGTTGTCCATCTTCCGCGAGCGAGGATCCGCCATATTTTTGAACGATGATATCCATCTTTCCAACGTCTTTATATTTGAGTGTAAGTGTCTGTTCTGTTTCAGCTCTTGCCAGGATGCATGGGCGACAGGGCCGACCCCTCGTCCTTGGTGTGGAGGATGTCGACCAGGGCTTCCAGCCCCTGGCTGAGCTCGTCGAGTTCTGCTTCCCGCAGGCGCGTGAGCGCGTCGAGCAGCGCGCCCTGGGCGGGCAACGGCGCCGTGGCCAGCAACTTGGCGCCCTCTTCGGTCACGAACAACTGCACAACGCGCTGATCCGGCCCCTGGCGCGAACGACGCAGCAGGCTCTTGCCCTCGACCTTGTCGAGCAGGTTGCTGGCGGTCGCCGGCTTGATCGACAGGCGCCGGGCAATTTCCGAGACGCTCATGCCGGGCTTGCGCTCGACTTCCCACAGGGCCCACAACTGGGCCGCGCTGAGGCCGCACTGGCGTTCCACCCAGGCCGAGTGCGCCTGGACGGCCCGCACGGCCACGCGGAAGTTCCGCACCACGCCCATCACGCGGGGGTCGTCGGGTTCATTGACCAGCGGTCCGTCCGTCGCCGTCTTCAGGGACGGATGGGAGCCGTTGGCAGCGGTGTTTTCGGGTTCGTTCGATCTCATTTGCGGCTAATTATATGGCAAAAAATTACTTTGTGGCTAAAGATTTGGGTAGAAACTAAAATTCGGAGAGAATATGTATTTAGTAATGCAATTTCTGGCGCAGGCCGTGAAAGGACGGTGAAAGAATCAGCTACCGGCGTCCACGCTGACCCGGTTTCGGCCGGCGTCCTTCGCCGTGTAAAGCGCGCGATCGGCCCGCTCGACGAGTACCCGGGGCTCGACCTGCCCGTCAGGAATCACGGCGGCGGCGCCCACGCTGATCGTGACGCGGCCGTTGATGCCGCCTTCGGGGTGCGGCAGCTCGAGGGATTCCACGCCCAGCCGCATCCGCTCGGCCAGTACGCGCAGCGACTCGATGTCCGTTCTCGGCAGCAGCACGACGAACTCCTCGCCGCCGTAGCGGGCCACCAGGTCGCCGGGCCGGTGAACGACGGCCATCAGCGCCTCGGCGACCCCGCGCAGGCAGTCGTCGCCGACCTGGTGGCCACGGCTGTCGTTGAGCAGCTTGAAGTGATCGAGATCGGCCAGGATGAGCCCGAGCGGCTCGTGCTCGCGCCGCGCGACGGCCCACTCCCGGGACAGGCGTTCCTCGAAGTAGCCGCGGTTGGCCACGCCGGTCAGTCCGTCGATGCGCGAGCTGCGCTCGACCGCTTCCAGCGCCTGCTCGAGCTGCTCGGTCCGCTCGCGCACCAGGCCGGAAAGGCGCTG
>JAASTB010000188.1 GCA_021767625.1 Wenzhouxiangella sp. | reverse complement strand
GGATGGTCTTCGAGATGTGCTCGGGCAGCGGGCCGGAGTTGCCGATGCAGGTGGTGCAGCCGTAGCCCACCAGGTTGAAGCCCAGCGCGTCCAGGTCCTCCGTCAGGCCGGCGGCGTCCAGGTATTCGGAGACGACCTGCGAGCCCGGCGCCAGCGAGGTCCTGACCCAGGGCTTGACGTTGAGGCCCTTCTCGCGCGCATTGCGCGCCAGGATGCCCGCGCCGAGCATGACCGCCGGGTTGGAGGTGTTGGTGCACGACGTGATGGCGGCGATGACCACCGCACCGTCCTTGAGGATGAAGGTCTGGTCCTTGTAGTCCACCTCGGCCGCGCCCGGGATTTCAGAGGCGCCGACGGCCGTGCCGCCGCCTTCGCCGGCAAAGCGCTCGAGTTCACCGTTGCGCGCATCGTCGCGATTCTTGGTCATCTCCGACATTTGCCGGATGAAGGTGTTCTTGGCCTTGCTCAGCAGCACGCGGTCCTGCGGGCGCTTCGGTCCGGCCAGGCTGGGCACGACGTCGCCGAGGTCGAGTTCGAGCACGTCGCTGTAGACCGGGTCGACGTCCTCGTCGTTGCGCCACAGGTCCTGCGCCTCGGCGTAGGCGCGCACCAGTTCGACGCGCTCGGCGCTGCGGCCCGACAGCTCCAGGTAGCGGATCGTCTCCTGGTCGATCGGGAAGATCGCGCAGGTCGAGCCGAATTCGGGCGACATGTTGCCGATCGTGGCCCGGTCGGCCAGCGGCAGGTGCGAGAGGCCTTCGCCGAAGAACTCGACGAACTTGCCGACGACACCCTTTTCGCGAAGCATGTCGGTGATGGTGAGAACGAGGTCGGTGGCCGTCGTGCCTTCCGGCAGCCTGCCGGTGAGCTTGAAGCCGATGACCTGCGGGATGAGCATCGAGATGGGCTGGCCGAGCATGGCCGCCTCGGCCTCGATGCCGCCCACGCCCCAGCCCAGGATGCCCAGGCCGTTGATCATGGTGGTGTGCGAGTCGGTGCCGACCAGGGTGTCGGGCCAGGCCATCGGCTGGCCTTCGATCTCGCCGTCGAAGATCACGCGCGAGAGGTGCTCGAGGTTGACCTGGTGGACGATGCCGGTGTTGGGCGGCACGACCTTGAAGTTGTCGAAGGCGCCCTGGCCCCAGCGCAGGAAGGCGTAGCGTTCCTTGTTGCGCTTGAATTCGATCTGGTTGTTGAGATCCAGCGAGTCGGCCTGACCGTAGCTGTCGACCTGGACGGAGTGGTCGATGACCAGTTCGGCCGGGGAGAGCGGGTTGATGCGGTCGGCCTTGCCGCCCAGCGCCTTCATGGCTTCGCGCATGGCAGCCAGGTCGACGATGGCCGGCACGCCGGTGAAGTCCTGCAGCACCACGCGGGCGGGCGTGAAGGAGATTTCCTTGCTCGGCTCGGCCTCGGGATCCCAGTTGGCCAGAGCGGCGACGTCGTCGGCAGTGATGTTGCTGCCGTCCTCGAAGCGCATCAGGTTCTCCAGCAGGATGCGAAGCGAGTAGGGCAGTCGCTTGACGTTTTCGTGTTGTTCCGCCAGCTTCGGCAAGCTGTAGAAGCCGATTTCCTTGCCGTTGGCCTTGAAGTGATCGAGACAGCCGAGCTCGTCACGCATGAGACTCTCCTCCAGTCATGAACGGGTGAACCGGGCGGCGCGGTCGTCTGCTCTCACGCCCCCGGAGCCAGCCCTTGATTTTAGCACGCGCTCGCCGGCCGATTCCCCGCACGAGGTCGGGCGGAAACTCAGGCCGTGAGCAGGGCGCGCGCCTGTTCGAGCATCTTGCCGCGCTGGAACACCAGCCGCCACTGGCGACCGCCGACCTGGTGCCAGAGGATGGCCGAGCGCAGGCCGGCCAGGAGCAGGGCGCGCAGGAAGGCGACTTTCTCCGGCTGCTTGAGGTATTCGGGCTTGCCGCTGACCGACAGGCGAAAGCCCAGGGTGGAGACGTGGCGCTGATAGACATCCGCCAGCTGGGAAGTGACGCTTTCGTCGAGGGTCTCGGAAGCGTCGCGCCAGGCCTTCTCGACCAGTTCGAGTTCCTCGCCGATCGCGTTCAGGCGCTTGCCGTCGCGCCGGACCTGCTTGCCGAGCTTGGCCAGGCCGAGGGCGTAGTTGAGGGATTGCAGGCTTTCGTGGTTGCTGCGCGCGCTGAACAGTTCGGTAAGCACGCGCAGGCCCATGCGCACGCCGCCGATGCCGCCGTAGACGTCCTCGGTGGCATCCGGGTCGCGGTTGAAGATGCTGGCCACGCTGGCCTGGGCGGCCTGACCCGAGCAGGTGCCCGAGGTGGCGATCTGGCGAACGAGCTCGCTGGCCTGGAGCATGCCCGCGAAGGCGATGGTGGCGTCTCTCATGCCTGGACCGATTCCTTTTTCCCGGTGTTCAGAAGCTGTTGGGGCAGCGGCGCGTTGCTGGACGTGATCGTGCCGCCGCCGAGGCATTCCTCACCATCATAAAGAACAACCGCCTGTCCGGGGGTGACAGCGCGCTGCGGGCGCTCGAAGCTCAGCACCAGGCGATCGCCATCGATCGATTCGACGCGACAGGCCTGGTCGGGCTGGCGATAGCGCACCTTGGCGTGCAGCCGCTCGCCGGTATCCGGACGGCGCCGGATCCAGTTGAGCTGGGCGGCCTCCAGTTCGGTCGACATCAGGGTCGGATGGTCGGTCTGCTGCTCGGCATAGAGCACGTTGTGGTCGATGTCCTTGTAGGTGACGTACCAGGGTGCTTCCGGAAAATCCTTCAGTCCGCCGATGTTGAGGCCCTTGCGCTGGCCCAGGGTGTAGTGAATCAGGCCCTGGTGGGTGCCGATCACCGTGCCGTCGGAGGTGCGGATTTCGCCGGGTTCCGCGTCGAGATAATTGGCGATGAACTGGTCGAAATTGCGTTCGCCGATAAAGCAGATGCCGGTCGAGTCCTTCTTGGCGGCGACCGGCAGGTCGGCGCGCGCGGCCAGGCCGCGCACCTCGGGTTTGGTCAGCTCGCCGAGCGGGAAAAGCGCGTGCGAGAGCTGCTCCTGGTCGAGCGCGTAGAGGAAGTAGCTCTGGTCCTTGTTGTGATCCACGCCCTTGAGCAGGGAGACCGTGCCGTCGGCGTTGTCGCGCCGGCGCGCGTAGTGGCCGGTGGCGATCGCCTTCGCGCCCAGGTCGCGGGCGTGCTCGACGAAGGTGCGAAACTTGATTTCGCGGTTGCACAGGATGTCGGGGTTGGGCGTGCGTCCGGCCTTCAGTTCGGCCAGAAAGTGCTCGAAGACGTCGTCCCAGTATTCGGCGGCGAAATTGCGGCCGTGGAAGTCGATGCCCAGAATGTCGGCCACGCGCCGGGCGTCGGCGGCATCGTCCTCGGCCGTGCAGCCGCTGACGGTGTCTTCCTCTTCCCAGTTCTTCATGAACATCCCGGCGATGGGCTGGCCCTGCTGCTTCAACAGCCAGGCCACGGTGGACGAATCCACCCCGCCGGACATGGCCACCATGATCAGATCACTCATGTTTGTCCATATGGGGTTTGGGATGGATTTTTGCGAGGGGTGGTGGTGCGTGTGGATTCTACGGGGGTGGGAGCGTGGAATGGTGGCTGGGATTCGAAGATTGCAGGGCGAACGGCGCTTCGGGGCTGCCCCAGGCGGAGTCGTTCGAATGTCGTTGAGCCTGCCACTGCGCCAAATCGGGAATCTGCCTTTTTGAGATTGATCGCTTGTCAGCAGATGATGTAGCGTGGAGCTTGCTGGTTGTGGCCGCCTGGAATCGGTTTTCAGGACCGGCAGAGGGGGCTGGCATTGATCACTTCAATTGGTGAAACGAGCAGTAGGAGGGCTTCGGTGAGAGTCTCAGTTGTGTTCCGAGAGACTCGGCTCTGATTTGATTCGACCCGTGCTTGAGCAGCCTCGCATCCATGGAACGAGATGGTTCGGTCGACTGAAGCTCAAGCAGTTTTGGGCGGTAGTTAGCCGTCCCAAACGAAAGGGCTGGTGTCCTGTCTGCGAGCGGATGACGCTATTCGTTCGCCTATCGGACTGGTTGCGGGAGGATTGTCGCTGTGCGCGCTGCATCAGTTCAGCCCGGGGACGGGCACTGGTGTCGGTTCTTGCTGAGGTGGTGCCCGGGTGGCGCCAGCGATCAATTCTCGAATTTGCTCCTTACGGTCCAGTATCGGCACGACTTGAGCGTCAAGCTCGGGGATATGTGGGTTCGGTATATCTTCCCCATAGGGCGGCCGGGGAGATGGTTGGTGGTTATCGAAATGAAGACCTCCGCTCGTTGACATTCAACGATCGTATGTTCGATGTGGTGATTAGCCAGGATGTCTTTGAGCACGTCTTCGAGCCCGAGCGTGGATTCTCCGAAATCGAACGCATACTGAAGCCGGGTGGCGTCCACGTTTTCACCGTTCCGTATTTCGGTAGTCAGCCGAGCCGTATCCGAGCCAGGCTGGAGCGCGGGGACGTCATCCATCTCGAGCCCCCGGAGTTTCATGGCGATCCCGTGAATTCGGATGGTGCGTTGGTGGTTACTGAATGGGGGGAGGACCTCTTTGCGACCATCCACAATTCATCGGGCATGATGACCGAGCGAATGCAGCCTCATGCGCCCGAACAGGGAATTGAGGGGGAAAGTCTGGATGTGTTCGTGTCACGCAAGCCAGAGTGACTAGTCCGCCGATCTCTCCGTACGTCCGGCATTCATTGAGCGACGGATCCTCGGGCACCGCCCGCGGCAACTCCCACCTCAACCCGAGCGCGGAAGGCTACTCCCCGAAAAGATCAGGACTCATCAGGTCGATGAAACGCTCGGCCTGGGGTGAGAGGTAGGCGCCGCGTCGCAGGACCACGCCGTAGCTGCGTCGGGGAAAGTAGCGGCTCATGTCGCGCACGATGAGCTGCTGACGGTCGG
>JAASTB010000187.1 GCA_021767625.1 Wenzhouxiangella sp. | reverse complement strand
GGGGGGCGATGATCCTGCCGCTGCCGGGCAGCGAGGACCTGGCGGAATCCATCGCGGGCAGCATGAGCTTGTCGACCGGTCGACTGGAGTGGCGGCGCTTCCCCGACGGTGAAAGCTATGTCCGCCTGCATGAAAACCCGACCGATCGCGACGTCCTCTTCGTCGCTCGCCTTGATCATCCCGACGACAAGCTAGCGACCCTGCTGTTCGCCGCCGACCTGGCCCGCGAACTGGGCGCGCGCCGCATCGGGCTGGTCTGCCCCTACCTGCCCTACATGCGCCAGGACATGCGCTTCAACCCGGGCGAAGCAATCACCTCGCGCCCCTTCGCGCGCTGGCTGTCGGCCGAATTCGACTGGCTGACGACGGTCGATCCACACCTGCACCGCTACGCCAGCCTCGACGAGATCTACTCGCTGTCTTCAACCGTCGTTGAAGCCGCCCCGGCCCTGGCCGACTGGATCGCGTCGGAAGTCGACGACCCGGTTCTTGTCGGGCCCGACGGCGAGAGCGAACAATGGGTCAGCGCCGTCGCGGCCCTGCGCGGCCTGCCCTGGCGCGTATTCACCAAGAAGCGCCACGGTGACCGCGACGTGAGCCTGCAGCTTCCCGACCTGGAAGGCATGCGTGGCCACACGCCCGTGCTGGTCGACGACATCATTTCCTCGGGAACCACGATGGCCGAAGCTGCCCGCCACCTGACCGAAGCCGGCTTGCGCTCCCCGCTGGCCGTCGGCGTCCACGGCCTGTTCGGCGAGCACGCGCGGGAGACCCTGAAATCAGCGGGGCTGACCAGAATCGTGTGCACGAACTCCGTCGATGTGCCGGAGGCGGAGATCGATCTGACGCCGTTGTTGGCCGAAGCCGTCAACGGTTTCCTGACCTCCGACCTCTGACTTGCGACTTCAGCCCGCGACCTCGGCCCTCAGTCCTCAGCCTTCCGTCCTCAGATCAACCCCATCAGGCTCGCCAGCACCACCAGGATCAGTGCCGGCGTCACCACGCGCACCAGCCACAGCCAGGCGTTGAAGGCCCAGTCGGGCATCTTCTTGTCCAGCTCTTCATGGGTGACCTTGTTGGACAGGACCCAGCCGGCGAACACGGCGATCAGCATGCCGCCCAGCGGCATCATGATGTTGTTGGCGGCGTGCTCGATAGCGCTCATGATGTCGCGACCGCCGATGGAGACGTGCGACCAGACGTTGAAGCTGAACACCGAGGCCATGCCGGCCAGCCAGGCCAGGGCGCCGACGATCATGGCGGATGCCTTGCGGCCCAGGTTCGTGCGCTCGACCAGGTAGGCCGTGGCCGGCTCCAGCAGAGAGATCGAGCTGGTCCAGGCGGCGACCGACAGCAGCAGGAAGAACATCATGCCGTAGAGAATGCCGAAGGGCATCTCGTTGAAGGCCAGGGGCAGCGAGGTGAAGATCAGGCCCGCGCCGCCACCGGCCGGGTCGATGCCGTAGGAAATCACGATCGGGAAGATGGCCAGCCCGGCGATCAGCGCCACGGCGGTGTCGGCGGCCGCCACCGTGATGCCCACGCGCGGAATGCTCACACCCGCCGGCAGGTAGGCCCCGTAGGTCATGATGGCGCACATACCAAGGCTCAGGGTGAAGAAAGCCTGGCCCATGGCGGTGACGATCATGCCGCCGGAGACCTGCGACCAGTCCGGCTTGAACAGGAAGCCGACGGCTTCGGTGAAGTGCCCGGTGCTCATCCCGAAACCGAGCAGGATCAGCAGCAGACCCAGCAGCACCGGCATCAGGATGCTCACGGCACGTTCGAGCCCGCGCTCGACCCCGAAGGCGACCACGCCCAGGGTCATCATCATGAATACCGCGTGCCAGAAGGTCAGTTCACCCGGCGCGGCCAGCAGGCTGTTGAAGGTGGCACCCGGGTCGGTGATCGGCGCGGCGCCGAACAACTGCTTGAGGTAGAGAAAGCCGTAGTGCAGGGTCCAGCCGGCGACCACCGAGTAGAAGGAGAGCACCAGGAAACCGGCGACGATGCCCATCCAGCCGATGCCGGTCCAGGCGCGGCTGGCGCCGACGTCGTCGGACAGTTCCTTGAGCGAGTTGATCGGGCTCATGCGCCCGCGGCGGCCGATGACGATTTCGGAAAACATCACCGGCAGGCCGACGATCAGGATGCACAGCAGATAGATCAGGACGAAGGCACCACCGCCGTTCTCGGAGGTGATGTAGGGAAAGCGCCAGATGTTGCCGAGGCCGACGGCCGAACCGGTTGCAGCCAGGATGAAGGCCAGGCGCGACGACCACATGCCGTGAATGGAAGTGGTTTTCATTGTTCTCGAGTCCCCGAGGTTTTTTATAGTCGTGACAGGCCGGCAATTGTGCGACAAGGCCCGGGCCGGTGCAAACGGGGGGCCGCGGCAGGCTTCGGCGTGCGGGCAGGTGGGGGCCGGCGTGGCGCTCGTACGACTTGCCCTTCGTCGCGAAATCGCGACGAAGGGTGCCCTGCGATGCTCGGCCCGGTCGGGAGCCGGCTCAACTCGCTTCGCTCAGACATCGCCGGCTCTTTTTCCGACCGGGCCTGCGCTTCTCGGCTGCGTCGAAGTCGCACCACGCCGGCCCCCACCTGCCCGCACACCGAAGCCTGCCTCCCGCCGCGCGACCTCACCAAACGTGGAACGCCGTACGGCAGAATAGGACGTCATGAACGCGGTACTCGCCATCGACTCCCTGCGCTTCGCCTGGCCCGGCGAGGAACGGCCGGTGCTCGATATCGATGCGTTCAGCGTGGCCGCCGGGGAGAAGGTCTTCCTGCACGGGCCCAGCGGCTCGGGCAAGTCCACCCTGCTGGCGGCCGTCGGCGCGCTGGTCGTGCCGCAGGCCGGCCGCATCGAACTGTGCGGGTCTGACCTGGCCACGCTCTCGCGCGGTGGCCGGGACCGCTTCCGCGCCGACCACCTCGGCGTGATCTTCCAGCAGTTCAACCTGCTGCCCTGGCTCGACGTGACCGCCAACGTGATCCTGCCCTGTCGCTTCTCTCGCGTGCGTGCGCAGCGCGCCGGCAATGCGGAAGCCGCGGCCCGGCAGTTGCTCTCGGCCATGGATCTCGAAGAGTCGCTGTGGCAGCGCCGGGCCGATACGCTCAGCGTCGGCCAGCAGCAGCGCGTGGCCGCGGCCCGCGCCCTGATCGGCCAGCCCGAACTGGTGCTCGCCGACGAGCCGACCTCGGCCCTGGACGCCGACCGCCGCGATCGTTTTCTCGACCTCCTGTTCGAACGCGTCGAAGCCGCCGGCAGCGCGCTGCTGTTCGTCAGCCATGACCTGGAACTGGGCGCGCGCTTCGACCGCGTCGTCGAACTGCCCGAAATCAACCGGGCGGGAGCGCCGGCGTGACCCTGCTTCGCCTGGCCTGGCGCTCCCTGCTGAACCGTCGCAGCACGGTGCTGCTGACGGTGTTCACCATCGGGTTGTCGATCGCGCTGCTGGTGATGGTCGAACAACTCAGAACCGACGTGCGCCAGGGTTTCTACCGATCGGTCTCCGGAACCGACCTGATCGTCGGCGCCCGCACTGCCCCGGTTCAGCTCCTGCTCAACACCGTTTTCGGAATCGGCACGCCGGGCAACAATATCTCGCACGAATCCCTCGAATACATCGAAGAACAGCGCATGGTCGAATGGACCATTCCGCTGCTGATCGGCGACAGCCACCGCGGCGAGCGCGTCGTCGGAACGACCGATGCCTTCTTCGAGCACTATCGCTACGCCGACCGGCAGCCCCTCGAACTCGCCGCCGGGGAGCCTTTCACCGACCTGTTCGATGTCGTCGTCGGTCACCAGGTCGCACGGCGTTTCGGCTACGCGGTGGGTGACGAGATCCACCTGGCCCACGGCGGCGGCAACGTCAGCCTGCACGAGCACGAGGAGCACCCGTTCACCATTCGCGGCGTGCTCGAGCCCACCGGCACGCCGGTCGATCGCAATCTCTACATCCCGATGACCGCCTACGGCGTGATTCACGTGGGCTGGGAGTCGGGCGTGCACCGGCCGGGCAGCGGGCTGGACGCCGACGAAGCGCGCGAGCACGCCCACGAACACGAGCCCGAAGAAATCTCCGCCGTGCTGGTCGGCCTGACCGCGCCGGCCGCGGTGTTCGGCTTGCAGCGATCGCTCAACGACTACGAGGCCGAACCGCTCACCGCGGTGATGCCCGGCATCACGCTGCAGCAATTGTGGCGGCTGACCGGCGTGGCCGAGCTGGTGCTGCGGGCGGTGGCGATCCTGGTCGTGATCACCGGCCTGCTCGGCATGGTCACGGTGTTGCTCACCACCCTCAACGAGCGCCGCCGCGAGATGGCCATCCTGCGCGCCAACGGTGCGCGCGCCTGGCAGATCGCCGCGCTGCTGGTCTTCGAGGCGGGGCTGATCGTGCTCGGCGGACTCGTCCTGGGCATCGCCATGGCCCTGGGCGCCATCGTCGCGCTCGGCCCCTGGCTGCTCGACGTGTTCGGCCTGGCGGTGGGCGTGACCGGGCCCGAGCCCTGGCAGTGGGCCGTGCTGGGCGGCATCTTCCTGGTCGGCTTGCTGGTGGCCCTGGTTCCGGCCATCATGGCCTATCGCCGCACCCTGGCCGACGGTATGCAGGTTCGGCTTTGAACCCCGCGCCGGCTGGGCTGTCTGCATATGCGTGAAATCGAATCAATGAACGGGAGTGCCATGAAGAATGCGATGATCCTCGCGACCGCCGCTTTCGGCCTGCTGCTGGCCGGCTTCACCGCCGCCGAGGAAGTGCGCGAGGTCGAGTGGATGGACCTCATGCCGGAAGAAGAGCAGACCGCCTGGGACGAGGCCTCCAAGAACGTCGACCATTCCGGCTACGCCTCGGCCGAGGAATTCCAGTCCTGGGAGACCGTCGGCGAGTTCGACGGCC
>JAASTB010000186.1 GCA_021767625.1 Wenzhouxiangella sp. | reverse complement strand
CCCGCGCTCTCGCCCATGGAGTTGTGGTGCAACGAAGCGCAGGAGCGCTACGTGCTGGCCGTCGCCCCGGAGGACCTGGAGCGGTTTGCCGCGCTGTGCGAACGCGAGCGCTGCCCCTGGGCCGACGTCGGCGAGGCCAGCGATGACGGGCGCCTGCTGCTCGCCGACCGCCTCGGAGAACGTCCGGCCGTGGACATGCCCCTGGAAGTGCTGCTCGGCAAGCCGCCGAAGATGCACCGGGATGCGGTCACCGTGCACCACGCGCTCGAGACCGAGGTGCTCGACGGTGTCTCCCTCGACGATGCCATCGACCGCGTTCTCGCGCTGCCGTCGGTGGGCAGCAAGCAGTTCCTGGTCACCATCGGCGATCGAACGGTAGGCGGCTTGAGCGTGCGCGACCAGATGGTCGGGCCGCACCAGGTGCCCGTTGCCGATTGTGCGATCACGCTTCTCGACTACAGCGGCTATGCCGGCACGGCGATGGCGATGGGCGAGCGCACGCCGCTGGCCGTTCACGACTCGGCCGCTGCCGCCCGGCTTGCCGTGGGCGAAGTGTTGACCAACCTTGCCGGCGTCCGGGTCCGGGATCCTTCCCATATCAAGCTCTCGGCCAACTGGATGGCAGCCGCCGGCGCGCCCGGGCAGGATGCCGCGCTGCGCGCGGCCGTCGAGGCGGTGGCCGCGCTGTGCCCGCAACTGGATCTGTCCATTCCGGTCGGCAAGGACTCCCTGTCCATGCAGACGGTCTGGCAGGACGGTGAAACGGAGCAGCGCATGACCGCGCCCGTGTCCCTGATCGTCTCCGGCTTTGCGCCCGTGCCCGATGTGCGCAGACACCTGACGCCCCAGCTTGCG
This sequence comes from Wenzhouxiangella sp., assembly GCA_021767625.1. Classification (GTDB taxonomy): domain Bacteria; phylum Pseudomonadota; class Gammaproteobacteria; order Xanthomonadales; family Wenzhouxiangellaceae; genus Wenzhouxiangella. Next base: position 4,080 of record JAASTB010000186.1, on the reverse strand, counting down.
CGTGAAGAGGGCAGCCGCTTGCTGCTGATCGACCTGGGGCGCCAGCGCCTTGGCGGGTCGGCGCTTGCCCAGGTGTTTGCGCGTCAGCTTGGGCCGGTCCCCGATGTCGACGAACCCGGCGAGCTCAAGGCGGCCTTTACCGCGGTGCAGGGCCTGGTCGCCGAGGGACGCGTCGTGGCCTGCCACGACCGGTCAGACGGCGGTCTGTTCACGACCCTGCTCGAGATGGCGCTGGCCGGCCGCTGCGGCCTGCGTATCGACCTGGGCGAGGACGAGGCCGATCCGATGGCTGCCCTGTTCAACGAGGAACTCGGTCTCGTCCTGCAGGTTCCGGAGGCCGAAGTCGACAGGGTCGAGACGGCGCTTGCCGATGCCGGTCTCTCCGCGCGGGCTTCGTTTATCGGCGAGGTGGTGGCGGGTACCGCGCTCGAAATCATGGCGGGAGCCCGCAGCCTCGTCACGCGCGAGTTGTCGGAGCTTGCAGCGCGCTGGTCGGAAACCAGCTATCGCATGCAGCGCCTGCGCGATCATCCCGATTGCGCCGACGAGGAGTACCGGGCCATCCAGCAGATCGATGCGCCGGGCCTGGGGGCCGAGCTGACCTTCGAGCCGCCCGCGCCGGTGGCCGTCAACGCCGGTGCGCGGCCGCGCGTCGCCATCCTGCGCGAGCAGGGCGTAAACGGTCAGCGCGAGATGGCCCAGGCCTTCATGTCGGCCGGATTCGAAGCCGTCGACGTGCACATGAGCGATCTCGAACGCGGTCGGCAGTCGCTCGGCGACTTTCATGGGCTCGCCGCCTGCGGCGGCTTCTCATTCGGTGACGTGCTCGGCGCCGGCCAGGGCTGGGCCCGCTCGATCCTGTTCAACGATTCCCTGCGCGACGCGTTTCAGGCCTTCTTCGAAGATCCCGGCCGCTTTGCGCTGGGTGTGTGCAACGGCTGCCAGATGCTCTCGGCGTTGCGGGAGATCATTCCGGGCACGGAAGACTGGCCGGATTTCGTGGTCAATCGCTCCCGCCAGTTCGAGGCGCGGCTCAGCCAGGTCGCGGTCGAGGACAGTCCCTCGCTGTTCTTCGCCGGCATGGCAGGTTCGCGCCTGCCGGTGGTGACGGCTCACGGCGAGGGTCGGGCGGACTTCGGGGACCGGTCAGTGACCGCGGCGCCGGTCGCCATGCGCTACGTTCAGGCCGACGGCAGCGCCGCCGAGCACTATCCGGCCAATCCCAACGGGTCGCCCGAGGGCATCACCGGACTGAGCAGCACCACCGGCCGGGTCACCGTCATGATGCCGCACCCCGAGCGTCTGCTCAGGCGCGTCAACTTCTCATGGGCGCCCGCCGGCTGGGGAGAGCTTTCACCCTGGATGAAGATGTTTCACAATGCACGGTCATGGCTGGAGTGAGTTGTTGAAGCAATGAGCGACAAGGAACAGCGAGAACAGGACACCGCCGAGCACGACGAGCAGGGCAAGAACCCGGTCAAGGAAATGTTCATCCTGGCCGCGCTGTACCTGCCGCTGGGCTTCTTCCTCTGGTTCTTCATGGCCAGTGGCCTGATGTTCCCGGCCTCGCGGCTCGTAGAATGGCTGCTGACGGGATTCTGGCCGGATATCTTCGAGAAGGTGGTGCAACTGGGCTTCCGATTCGAGGTGCAGACTTCCGTGATCCTGCCGCAGCAAGTCGACGGCCGGACCGCCGCGCTGAATCTCGACATCAACCCCATGATCTACGCCTGGGGCCTGGCCCTGCTGTTCGGCCTGGCGATGGCCACGCCCACGCGCGGCATGCGCCGCGTGGTGCAGCTGCTAATCGGCTTCGCCGTGGTCACGCTGGTCACGACCTGGGGCGTCTTCTGGGAGGTCTGGCGAGACATGGCCTTCCTGATGGGGCCGCAAGCCGCCGCCGCCGTGCAGTCGACCAGCTTGTCGGCAACCACCATCGCCCTGGGCTACCAGCTGGGCTACCTGATGTTCCCCGGGGTGATACCCATCGCCGCCTGGATCCTGATGAACCGGCCCTTCATCGAGCAACTGGTCGAGAGCCGTCGGGGCTGAACCGACGCGGCCGGGGGCTGTCTGTTTGAGACGTGAGTATGGAAACTGAAGCACTGACCGCCACCGACGAGACCGAGCTTCTGCCGAGCATCGGCGATCACCTCGAGGATCGCGCCGCCGATCTGTGCAAGCTGATGATCGAGCAGGAGCGCCTGCGCGAGGAAGACCTCCAGCGTGCCAAGGCCTACCGTGAACAGCATGGCGGCAACCTGCTGACGCTGCTGGTGCGGCTGGGCCTGGTGTCCGAGCGTGACCTGGCGCGCGCCCAGTCGGAGCTGCTCGAGATTCCGATGGTCAACGAGAAGGATTACCCGGAGAGCGCGCCGCAGATCGAATCGGTTTCGGTGCGCTACATGAAGCAGCAGCACCTGGTGCCGGTTCGCATGGACGACGACGTCCTGGAAGTGGTCATGGCCGATCCCTGCGACGAGTTCGCGCTGCGGGCCCTGGGCATGGCCACCGGGCGAGAGGTCCTGCCGCGGGTCGGCGTGACTTCCGAAATCGACAACACCATCGAGCGCTACTTCGGCGGCGGCAAGTCGGCCATGGGCCAGATTGCCGAGCACCTCGGCGGCGAGGGCGGCGGCGGTGAAGACGAGGAAGACGTCGAGCACCTGCGCGACCTGGCCTCCGAGGCGCCGGTCATCCGCCTGGTCAACCTGATTCTCCAGCGCGCGGTCGAATCGCGTGCCTCAGACATTCACATCGAACCCTTCGAGAACCGCCTGAAGGTGCGCTACCGCATCGACGGCGTGCTGCAGGAAGTCGAGGCGCCGCCGGCCCGCTCGACCGCGGCAGTCATCTCGCGCGTGAAGATCATGGCGCGGCTCAACATCGCCGAGCGCCGCCTGCCGCAGGACGGTCGCATTATGCACCGCGTCGGCGGCAAGGAGCTCGACCTGCGCGTGTCGACCGTGCCCACCGCGCACGGCGAGTCGGTGGTCATGCGTATCCTCGATCGCGAGGCCGTGGTGCTGGACTTCGCCAGCCTGGGCTTCGCCGACGACGTTCAGAAACGCTTCGAGCACGAACTGGAGGTGCCGCACGGCATCATCCTGGTCACCGGCCCCACGGGCTCGGGCAAGACCACCACGCTCTACACCGCGCTGTCGAAGCTCAACACGCCCGAGCGCAAGATCATCACGGTCGAGGACCCGGTCGAATACCAGCTCGAGGGGGTCAACCAGATCCAGGCCAAGTCCTCCATCGGGCTTGATTTTGCCCGCGCCCTGCGGTCGATCGTGCGCCAGGACCCCGACGTGATCATGATCGGGGAAATGCGCGACCTCGAAACCGCCAAGATCGCCATCCAGTCCGCGCTGACCGGTCACCTGGTGCTGTCGACCCTGCACACCAACGACGCCGCCGGCGGCGTGACGCGAATGATCGACATGGGCGTCGAAGACTACCTGCTGACCTCGACGGTCAACGCCATCATGGCCCAGCGCCTGGTTCGCCGTCTCGATACCGACACGGCCGAGTCCTACCAGGTGCTGCCGGAGATGATCGACGAGCTCGGCCTGGAGCGGCTGACCGACGAGCGGCCCATCAAGCTCTACCGCCCGGTTGCCTCCGAGGCCAGCCCCACGGGTTACCGTGGCCGAACCGGGATCCACGAACTGCTCGTGCTCACGGAAGAAATCCGGCGCATGGTCATGAAGCATGCCACCTCGACCGAGATCGAGAAGCAGGCCCGCGCCGAGGGCATGCGCACGATGTACGAGGACGGCCTGATGAAGGCGCTGCAGGGCATTACCTCGGCCGAGGAAGTGCTGCGCGTGACGCAGGAGGCATAGGGCCATGCCTCTTTTCGAATACAAGGCCGTGACGCCTGCCGGCGAGACCATGACGGGCGAGATGGACGCGCCCAGCAAGGACTTGGTGATCGCCCACCTGCAGGAGTCGGGCAATATCCCGGTCTCGGCCAAGGAAGTCGGCTCCGGTTTCCGGCTCTCGACCCTGCTGCGCGGTCGGCGCGGGCTCAAGCAGGGCGAGATCGGCGACGTGACCCAGCAGCTGGCCACCCTG
>JAASTB010000185.1 GCA_021767625.1 Wenzhouxiangella sp. | reverse complement strand
GCCGTGCGCCGGGCGGCTTCCCGACCGGTCGCTTCGGGCGCCGCCAGGTCGGACCAGCGCCGCTGGCTGTCGAAATCGAAGTCTCTCTGCATACCCGCTTCGTCACGGGCGATGAGCACGCAGCTCTGCGAATAGGCGGTGCCCCGCATACGGCCGATGAAGCCGTGGCTGTTGGCATACACGGCCAGGTTGGCCTCGCTGGTGACGCTCGCGCCCTCGGAGTTGGCGATGCGCTCGTCGGCGTCGCGCCCGGCCTGCTCGATCGTCAGCGCCCGCGCGACCAGGTCGTCGAGCGGAATGTCCTCGGGATGCCACAAGTCCAGGTCCGGAAACCGGGTGGCCATCAGTCCGGCATCGGCCAGTCCCGCCGCCCGGTCGGGCTGGGTGTTGCGGGCAATCGCCAGGGCGCGGTCGACGGTTTCGTCGATCGCCTCGGGCCGAAGATCCCCGGTGCTCGCGCTTCCGGTGCACTGCTTGACGTAGACGGTGACCTGCACGCTGCGGTCGCGCGCCTCTTCCAGCGCTTCGATCTCGCCGAGGCGCACGCTGGCTTCTCGACCCAGGCTGGAGCCCACCGAGACCTCGGCCTGCTCGGCGCCGCCCGCCTTCGCGCGATCGAGCACGCACTGGGCGATGCCGACGAGCAGTTCGGTCTCGCGATCCGGGTCCTGCAGGAGTGCGGTGTTGTCGGTTTCGATCAGGCGGTTCGCGCTCATCCCGTCCCCCCGACGGTCAGGCCGTCGATCCGCAGCGTCGGCTGGCCCACGCCCACGGGCACGCCCTGGCCCTCCTTGCCGCAGACCCCCACGCCGGAATCCAGCTCGAGGTCGTTGCCGACCATGCCGACGCGGGTCAGGACGTCCGGTCCGTTGCCGATCAGCGTGGCGCCCTTGATCGGTGCGCCGACCTTGCCGTTCTTGACCCGGTAGGCCTCGGACGCCGCGAACACGAACTTGCCGGAGGTGATGTCGACCTGGCCGCCGTTGAAGCCGACCGCGTAGATGCCATCGTCGACGGAGGCGAGAATCTCGCCCGGGTCGTGTTTGCCGGGCAGCATGTAAGTGTTGGTCATGCGCGGCATGGGCAGGTGCGCGAACGACTCGCGCCGGCCGTTGCCGGTCGGCTCGACCCCCATCAGCCGGGCATTGAGCCGGTCCTGCATGTAGCCGACCAGGCGCCCGTTCTCGATCAGGGTATTGCAGGCCGAGGGCGTGCCCTCGTCGTCGATGCTCAGCGAGCCGCGCCGGTTCTCGAGCGTGCCGTCATCGACGACCGTGCATTCCTCGGTGGCCACCTTCTCGCCCATCCGGTCGGAGAACGCGGAAATGCCCTTGCGGTTGAAGTCGCCTTCCAGGCCGTGCCCCACGGCCTCGTGCAGCAGCACGCCGGGCCAGCCCGAGCCGAGCACGACGGTCATGTAGCCGGCCGGCGCGGACTCGGCGGTGAGGTTGACCGCGGCGATGCGCACCGCTTCGCGGGCGTGCTCCTGCCAGAACTCAGGGTCGGTGATCGAGTCCAGGCTCCAGCGTCCGCCGCCGCCGGACATGCCCTGCTCGCGCCGGCCGTCTTCTTCCATGAGCACGCGGATGTCCAGGCGCACCAGCGGACGGACATCGCCGGCGAGCACGCCGTCGGTGGCCGCGACCAGGATGGATTCGCGGCTGGAGGCGAGGTTGACGCTGACCTGGCTGATGCGCGAATCGAGCGAGCGCACGTAGGCGTCGATCGTGCGCAGCAGCTCCACGCGGTCGGAGGACTGGCCGCCACCGACCGGGTCGTGCGCCCCGTAACGGGCCGGGGCGATGCGCGGCTGGCCGACGCGAACCATGCCGTTACCGCCGGTACGGGCGATGGCGCGGGCGCTTCCGGCCGCATCGAGCAGGGCGGGCAGCGCCATCGAATCGGCGTAGGCGAAGCCCGTGCCGGCGCCGGCCACGGCCCGCACGCCGACGCCCTGGTCGGAATCGAAGCTGCCGCTCTTGACCGCGCCGTCCTCGAGCATCCAGCCTTCGCTCACGCGACGCTGGAAGTAGAGTTCGCCGAAATCGATCTGCGAAGACACGAGCCGGCCGAGCGCCAGCTCCAGTTCCTTTTCGCCTACGCCGGCCGGGGCCAGCAGGCTGTCGAGTACTTGTGCATACATATGCGTGAGGATATCCGGTCGGATGTCGACGGTTTCAATCGGGCCAGGGTGGTTCGGAGCGGTTTTCGGGTGAATCGTTCGTTTCTTCTTCCGCGCTCGCTGACGGTTCCTCCGCCGGCGCGGCGTCTTCCTCGAGCAGGTAATCCGGCTCGGCCGAACGCGCGCCGACCAGTTCGACGGTCGGATCGGCCCAGGGGCCGGTGACCCGGTAGCGCGCCTCGGCGATCCCCTGCAGGGGACGCTCGAGCAGGCTGCGCAGGATCAGGCCGGCAGCCGCGCCCGCCGGACCGCCCGCGAGCCCGCCGAGCACCGGCAGGGTGCCGCCGACGCCGGGCTCGACGACGACGGTCTGGTTGTAGGTCTGCGCACCCAGGTCGGTCAGCCCGCGCACCGTGATATCGGCCGCCGGAGATTCCAGCTTCAGGCCTTCGGTCCGCGCCACGCCCCCGGCCAGCTCGAAAGCCCCCTCGATGCGATCGAACTTCAGGCCCTGGCCGAACACGTCGCGAAAATCGAGCATCAGCCGCCGCGGCATGGCGCCGAGGCTGATCAGGCCGACCAGGCGACCGGCCCCGGGCTGGGCTTCGGGAATGCTGCCGTCGACCATGAGCAGCTGCATGGTGCCGCTCAGGCGCGACAGGGCGAAGTCCAGCGGCGCACCCATCCATCGTCCGTTCAGGTCCACCTGCGCACGCGCGGCCTCGAACTGCGTCTCGTGCCCGAGGGTCTGCAGCAGGGTCGGCAGGTCGGTACTGATCAGGCGGCCCTCGAATTCGGTGACCGGGCCCGACTCACCCAGGATCCAGCGCCCGTAACCGCTCAACTCCAGGTGCGGGCCCGCCACGTCGATCTGCTCGATCTCGATGCCGTCGTCGCGCGCGTGGCTTTCGATGCGCACGCGACCGAGGGCGAGCTCGCCGAAGTGCAGGTTCTCGACGAGCAGGCTGATCGGCGGGAAGTCGGTCGGCACGTGGGTGCGAGTCTGCCCCGGCACCGGCGCCTGCTCCAGGTCGCCGGCCGGCTGCTCGGCCAGGCTGCGCGCCAGGTCCAGGCGCCTCAGGTCGACGGCAACGACGCGGCCGGAGTCGATCGGCAGCGGAACGATGACCTCCCCTTCGACCGAATCGCCCGAGAGGCTCATCTGCCATTCGTCCCGGGCGCGCCGCGCATCGAGCGCGACATCCTGCAGGCTCAAGTTGCCGTAGACCAGGCGCTCGAGCTGGAGCCGCACCCGTCCGCCGGAAACCTGCGCATTTCCTGCGGGCGCGGCGGGCAACCTGGACAGCCAGTCGCTCCAGTCCGTGAGATCGAGCCGCGGCACGCTGCCGGCCACCTCGAATCCGCTGCCGGAGGGAAGCGCGGGAGCCGCCTGCCCCAGGCCGGCGGCCAGGCGCCAGCGACCCCCGGCTTCTTCCGCGGTCAGGTTGAGACGCGAGCCCAGGCGGCCGCTGACGGTAAACCCATCGTCGTGGGCGCGCAGGCTCAAATCCAGCGGCAAGGCTTCCCCGGCCTGCTTGCTCAAGGGTGACGGCATTTCAAGCGCCGTGCCCTGCAGGTCGGAATGCGCTTCGAGCTGCCACCCGCCGGCCGGGTGGCCGTCCAGCCGCACCTGCCACCGGCTGGCGCCGTGGACGGCTTCGGCCAGCAGCGGGAACGGGGCCTGGTCGGGCATCAAGCCGGCCGGGGGGAGATGGCCCTGCCCCTCGATCCAGGCGTGCGGCTGGAAGCCGGCGCCAATCTCCAGCCAGGCCGAATCGAAATCGTCGAGCTGCAGCCGGGTCTGCGCTATGCCCTCACGATCGAATGCCACCGTGCCCCGCAGGCCGGGGAAGCGCAGCCTGGCCGCCGGCACGTTCAGGGTCGTGCCATCGAGTTCGACGCGGCCTTCCAGGCGCCAATCGGACATGCGCCGAACGGGCAGCAGGAGATCGGTCCGGAGTGAGACGGGGCCGGCGGCCTCGACGGGATCGACGAAACGCGACCAGCCCTCGAAAGGAAAGCTGGAAATGACGTCGTGAACCTCGCCGGCGGCAACGCCGCGCGCTGCCAGCGAGATCGAAACTTCGGGCTCGGTCAGGTCGTCGATGGCGATTCGCTCCGAGGACACCGGCACCGCCCCCAGCCGCCCGCTGTCGACGCGCGCGGCCATGCTGCGACCGACGAAATCGACGTGCCCCTGCAGGTCGCGGGCCACCGGCCAACCCTCCCAGAAATCGATTTCCGCGCCCCGGAAATCGATCCAGGCCTGGAAGTCGCCCGGCCCCCAGTCGCGGAATTTATGGCCAAGCCTGAAGTGGTAGTTGAGCCCGCCGGCCGCCCCGGTCACACCCAATAGCGCACGGTCGAGCCAGCTCAGGGCCTTGGGCGGGATCTGTCCGGCAGGCAGCCAGGGCCGCGGGTCCACCGCACCGATGCGCTCGGAGGCGACGACAAAATCCAGGAAGGGCTTGCCGCCGCCCAGCCAGACCCAGCCGTCGGCGCGGGCCTCGGCTTCCGGCCGCCGGCCGACGATGCCGTCGAGCTGCACGGCCCGTGGCGAAACGATCACGCGGCCCGAAATGGCATTGATCGGAATGGGCTGGCGCATCTTCGCCGGCCAGTCGATCACCGGGCTTCCGGAAAGCGACAGTTCGGCGCGATCGCCGGCCACGCCCAGGTCGAGATCGAGCCCGGACAAGCGCACCCGATCGCCGGGCAGGTCGAAGGCCAGGTTCTCGACCGAGCCCTCGAGCCGGTGCAGGGAGCCGGGATGCTGGTAGAGCAGGCTCAGGTCGGCCACGCCGCCGGCCACGGACACGGGCCAGTGCTCCCAGTCGCCCAGCCAGCGCCCCAGCAGGCCGTG
>JAASTB010000184.1 GCA_021767625.1 Wenzhouxiangella sp. | reverse complement strand
TCCAGCCAGGCCGTGCCGGTCACACCGGAGTAGTAGGGCGTGCGCGAAACCTCGAAGCCGCCGTAGGCCGACAGCAGGGTCGGGTTGGCACCATCGGCCTCGTAACCGGGCGGCGTCACGACGAAGTACGGGATCATCGTGCCGTCGGCCGACTCGGCTTCGTACTGGGTCACTTCCATGCCCTCGGCATCGAACCAGGCCGGCTCGGCGCGGACCTCGCGGTGGGTGTCGGCCACCGCATCGGCCTCGAAAAGCGTCGACGGCGTCAGGAAGCCGGTGTAGTTGTAGAAAAAGCGGTTGGAGCGGTCATCGGCGGTAACGACCGAGATCGTTCCCATCTGCGGCACGTCGAGTTCCCGACGCTGCCAACCGCCCTCTTCGCGGGTGAAGCTCAAAAGCTTGCCGTTGACGTTGTCGAGCAGGTTGACCAGCACCGCGCCGTCGGTGGTCGACACGCCGTTGATCGACTGGCGCGCGCCCGGCTGGATCAGTACCTCCAGTGCCGGCGCCTCGCCGGTAAACGAATCGATCGGGCCGGCGACGAGGGCGCCCTGCTCGAACGTGCGCTCGCCCACCGTCCAGTCGGACTTGAGGTCGACCAGCAGCTGGCCGTCGATGACCCCGGAGAGCTCGGCGTCGGCCGGCACGTTGAGACGCCTGGTCTCGCCGTCTTCGAACAGGTGGTACTCGCGGGTGAAGAAGGTCGGCGCGCGGGTGATCACGTCGTAGTGGTCGTCGCCGTCGTGGATGCGCGCGGGAAACACGCCCACGTCGCCCTTCTCGCCTTCGAACACGGTTTCGGCCTCGGCCAGGTCGGTGCCGCGCTGCCAGATGCGCACCGTGCGCGGGTAGCCCGAATCGGTCACCTGCTCGTCGGTATAGGCCGGGCCGACGAACACGCTGTCGCGATCGCGCCAGGTGATCGAACTCTTCGACTCGTCGAGCCGGAAACCGTCGTCGACGAACTCGCGGGTCTCGAGATCGAATTCGCGCCGCACGGCGGCGTCCGCACCACCGATCGACAGGCCGACGATGCAGCGATCATAGGCGGGGTAGCGGCAATTGGAGCCGGCCCAGACCCAGTTGCGCTCCTCGCGCTCGGCCAAGGCATCGACGTCGAGAATCACGTCCCAGTCCGGCGATTCGCCGCGATAGCTCTCCAGCGAGGTCTTGCGCCAGATGCCGCGCACGTGTTCGTCGTCGCGCCAGAAGTTGTAGATTTCCCCGCCCATCAGCGAGGGGTAGGCGATCCGGTCGTCGGAGGTCAGGATCTCGAGCGCGCGCTCGTGGATCGGCTCGAACAGCGGATGGGACTGGATGGCGTCGAGCGAGCGCTCGTTTTGTCCGCGCGCCCAGGCCAGGGCGTTCTCGCCCTCGACATTCTCGAGCCACAGCCAGGGATCGTCATGCGCCATCGAAACCACCGGGGCGAGCAGCCCGGCCGTCAGCAGTACAGCAGAAAGCTTCTTCATTGTTCATTTCCAGAATTTGGGTCCAAACGCGCGCATCATGCCAGATCGACCATCAACGCGCCTGTGCCGAAAGTCGCGTCCGCCGGTTTTCTGCTCCCGCCGCGGGAGGGCGTCCTCGCTGACGTGCGCAATCGCCCGGAGCATCCTTTATCATTCGCGGCATGAAAAGACTCCTTCCCCTGCTCGGGTTTCTCGTGCTTCTCGCCGCTTGCGCGCCTTCGGGTCCGGGCACGAGGACCGGCACCGCCGAAGACGCCGGCATTGCCCGCATCGAAGCGATGCTGGCGGCCGGCGACTACGAAGAGGCCGCCCTCGCCTTCGAACAGGAGGCCCTGACCCGTCCGCTGGCCGGAGATCGGCTGATGATCCGCGCGGCCGAAGCCTGGCTGGCCGCCGACCGAATCGACGCGGCCGAACTGGCACTAGGCCGCATCGACACCGCCGCACTGGCCGACGAGGAACTGGTCCGACTCGACCTGGCGCAAGCCGAGCTGGCGATGCGACGCGGCGACCTGGCGAACGCCGGCTGGCTGCTGGCGAGCACCGCTGACCGTCTGCCCCGCAACCTGGAGCAGCGACACGCTGCCCTCGAAGCCCGGTTGCTCGAGCTCGAATCCCGGCCGGTGCGCGGCGCCCTGGGCGCGCTTCGGGAAGCCGTCGGGGAACCGGACTTCGGCGGCGACACCGCACTCTCCCTGATGCTGGAATTCCCGGTCTCCGACCTCGAACGCGTGCTCTACCAGGTGGGCGACCAGCCGCGGATGCTGCCCTGGCTCGACCTGGTCATCAGCGCCCGCGAGAACCTGCTCGACGACCCCGCGCTCGAAGAAGCCCTGGCCTCCTGGGAGCGACGCTGGCCCGACCTGGACTACAGCGCCGAAGAGGCCCGACGCTGGATCGCCGCCTGGCGCCAGACGCGGCCCATGCCCGACCGGATCACGGTGCTGCTGCCGGCCGCCGACACGGCTCTGCACCGCCCGGGCGAGGCATTGCGCGAGGGGCTCATGGCCGGGTGGCTGGGGCTGCCCCCGCAACAGCGCCCGCAACTGGACTTCCGCTACGTCGGTCCCGAACCGGCCGACGTCATGGCCGCCTGGTTCGACGCGCGCGAGAACGGCACCGACTTCCTGATCGGCCCGCTCGACCGCCGCAAGGCGCAGGCGCTGGCGGAATTGCCCGACGCCGGGGTGATCCCGACCTTGCTTCTCAACCTGCCCGAAGAGATCGAACGCCTGGCCGAGGCCGGCGGAGAGATGACCGCCCTGGCCCTGCCCCCGGAAACCGAGGCCGAACTGGCCGCCATCCACGCCCTGGCCACCGGCCGACGCCGCGCCCTGGTTCTCTCGCAATACTCCGACTGGGGCGAACGCGTCGCCAACGCCTTCATAGAGACCTTCACCCTCGGCGGCGGGCAGGTTCTGGCCGATCGCATCTACGACCCCTCGCTGCCGGACCACTCCACTCTGCTGAAGGAAATGCTGGAGGTCGACCGTTCCGAGGCGCGCATCGATCGCATTGCGGGCCTGCTCGGCGGAGAGGTGGAGTCGGTGGCCCAGCGGCGCACCGACGCCGACGTGATCTTCCTGGGCGCACGCGCCACCGACGGGCGATTGTTGCGCCCGCAGCTGGAGTTCTTCGACGCCGGCGACCTCACGCTGATGGCCACTTCCTACATCGTCGACGGCGCGCCGCGGCCCGAACGCGATCGCGATCTCGACGGCATCACGACGCCGATGCCGCCCTGGTTCCTGGACTTCACCGCTGCCGGTGCCGTGCGCGACCGCGCCGCTTCGCTCTATCCCGGCCTCGACAACGCGACGCTGTCGCGGCTGCATGCCCTGGGCCGCGATGCCATCGCGCTGGTGCCCTGGCTGTCGATGATGCGCGCCGACCCGACCCTGACCCTGCCCGGGATGATGGGTCGTCTGAGCCTGCCCGACGGGCACGTTATCCAGCGCGACCTTCCGATCGTCCGGATCCAGGGCGGGCGTGCAAGACCGATCGAGTTCGACCATGCACCGACGACACCGCGGTGAGCAGGGCGAGCAGCGGGCCGAGGACTTCCTGGTCGATCGGGGCCTGAAACTCGTCGAGCGCAACTACCAGTGCCGCTCGGGCGAGATCGACCTGATCATGCTCGACCCGAACCCGAGCGATACGGAGGTCCTGGCATTCGTCGAAGTGCGCCTGCGCGGACCGGGTGCCCGCGTGGACAGTATCGACAGCGTCGACGAACGCAAGCAGCGCAAGCTGGCGACCGCGGCCCGCCATTTCCTGATGGCAAACCCGCAGTGGCAGGAACACGCCTGCCGTTTCGATGTGGTCGGCATCGACGGGGACGAGGGCCGCCTTCGCTGGATTCCCGGTGCATTCGAACTGCCCGGCTGACGCCCTGCCCGTCCGGTTTCGCGCTCAGACGCCCATGAAAGCCCCGGCCGCCAATAGGCAGGCCAGGGAAAAACCGGCCGCCAGCAGGTCGTCGAGCATCACCCCCAGTCCACCGTGAATTCGCTTGTCGAACCAGCCGATGGGCCAGGGTTTGGCCGCGTCGAACACCCGGAAGACGACAAACGCCGCGAGCCACCACGCCCAGTGCGCCGGGATGCACACCAGGATCAACCACAGGCCGACGAACTCGTCGAAGACGATGCCGCTGTGGTCGTGCACGCCCAGGCGGCGCCCCACGCGGCCGCAGATCCAGATGCCGAAGGCGAAGGCCGCGGCAATGACGACCAGCGCCGCGGGCATCGGCAGCAGCAGCAGCGGCAGCGCAAGCGGCACGGCCGCCAGGCTGCCCGCGGTACCCGGTGCGACGGGGGAAAGCCCGCTGCCGAAGCCGAAGGCCAGCAGGCCGTCGGGCGACTTCAGGGCGATCTCGCGCGTGCGGGCCCGGTCAGTCATCGTCGAAATGATCCCAGCCGCGCCCGAGTTCGGCGGGTACCTCGCGCGTCGCGGATCGGCAAGCGATACCCTGCCCTTCGACGATCCGCCCGATGGCGGTCAGCGGCACACCGCCGGCCTCCGCCAGCGCGCCCAGATCCGCGTTCGGCGGCAGGACGACCAGCAGTTCGTAGTCGCTGCCGCCCCCGGTCTGCAGCCGCCAGCGATCGACCGGATCGGCCACGGCCGCCCGCAGGGCCGGCGACGCCGGGAGCGCGTCCAGATCCAGCTCGGCGCCCTGCCCGGGCGCGAGCAGGTGGGCCAGGTCGGCCAGCAGGCCGTCGGAAAGGTCGATCATGGCGCGCGCCCTGCTTCTCAGGATCCCGCCGGCCTGCAGTCTCGCCCGCGGGCGACGGAGCCGACCGAGCAGCGCCGGGGATGCCGCCTTGCCCAGGCTCAGCGCCGCGGCCGCATCGCCGATGGTGCCGGTGACCGCGACGAGGTCCCCGGGACGGGCACCACAACGCGTCACAGCCTGACCCGCGGGAACCTCGCCCATCAGGTGGACACCGATATTGAGGGGACCGCGTGCCAGGTTGCCTCCCACCAGGGTCATGCCGGCCGGGCCGGCGGCCGCCAGGAAACCGTCGAGAAAAGCGTCGAC
>JAASTB010000183.1 GCA_021767625.1 Wenzhouxiangella sp. | reverse complement strand
GATCGGCGATCGCCTGGTCCTGCGGATCGTCGCTCGGCCCGGTCATGTCGCGACGGCGCTCGGTGTTCTCGATGCCCACAAGCAGCAGCGGCCGGACGCTGCCGTTGGAAACGAACACCTGCAGAAGACCGGCGATATGCAGAAAGTCCTCGTCGATTCCCCCGTCGAGCATGTACAGCACGGGCAGGGGCATTGCCACGGCTTCGCCATAAACCGTGGGCTGGAACACGTTGATCCGGCGCTCTTCGTCGAGCTGCTCGGAGTGCAGCGTGAAAGTCTCGCCGATTTCGAGCCCTTGCGGCTCCTCGCCGGCAGTGGCTTCGACGGCCAGACAGAACAGGGCAAGGGCTGAAGCCTTGAGAGTGATATTCAGCATGGCTTTTCCGGGACGTTCAGTGAGCGGACACGCTAGCACGGAATGATGCTTTCGCCGGGGTTGTCGCGAATGAGCCGACGCCCCCCCGAATAGGGGGTACTCGCCCGGTCACTCCGTTTGTAGATTGAGTACCCGATTCGGGGGATCGGCCGACGCCATCTCTTCCCGCCGATTGTTCAAGTCCATCAAACAAAGGGAAACCATGTCTTTTCGCATCTCGATCACCGGCCTCCTGTGCTTGACGGCACTCGGCACGGCACAGGCGCAATCCACCTGCGGGCTTCCCGAGGACCGTATCTTCGCCGATCGCTTCGAAGCGGCAACGATTCGCACCGCCGGCCTCGAGTGGCTGCAAGGAGAAGGCCTGAGTCGGCCCCTCAACGACACCGGGACTGTCTACTGCGCCGACGAGGACAGCTACGGCCTGGAATGCCCGATCAACGCCGCACCCTGCCAGGATGCGGAATACGGCCGGGATCTGTATGCGGAAGCCGGCTTGCTGGACAAGGTCGGCGCCGGCGATGCCGGCTTCGACTACACAAAGCTCGACGCTGCGGGCAACACCCTGCCCGCCAGTGCATCGAGTTGGTCCTGTGTGCGCGACAACCACACCGGGCTGGTCTGGGAAGTCAAACGCACCGACGGCAGCATTTACGACACCACCCAGGAGTTCTCCTGGTACAACCCTGACAATTCCGAAAATCAGAACAACCCCGGCCTCGAGGACGGGGGGCAATGCAGCGACACGGATCTCGACATGCTCGATCTCGTCGCCCAGGCCAATGCCGACGAACTGTGCGGGCGAACAGACTGGCGCATGCCCGATATGCCCGACCTGAACTCGCTGGTTCACTTCGGCGCGCGGATGCCTGCTATCGAAACCGCTTACTTCCCCAATACCAACATCGACTTCACCAGCTATTGGTCGAACATGACAGCCATCTATGGCGGCGGCAACGGCAATGCCTGGTGTACCAGCTTCAGGAGCGGTAGCTCGGGCGTTTGCTCGAAAACCGGCGGCGCCTGTCGACCGGCACGCGTCGTGGCTGGCACACGCGCCACATCACCCGCAGTCGAAGGCAGTTGCTTTGCGCAGAACGTGGTTTCGACCACGCCGAACAACGAATTCGAAATACAGCCGGGTGGTGATACCGTTCTTCACGAACCCACCGGCCTGATCTGGAAGCGCTGCGTCGAGGGCCGCAGTTGGGACGGCGCCGACTGCACGGGTCAGGCTGAGGGATATGATTGGCTGGAGGCGCTGGTGGCCGCCGACGCCCAGGGCGAGTGGCGTGTTCCCAATATGCGGGAGCTGCTCAGCCTGGTCGAATACTGCGCACGCTTCCCGGCCGTCAACAGCGACATCTTTCCCATGACGGGCGTCGATTCGGTCTGGACCTCGACGCCGGTGTACACCAGCAACATCGAGGCCTGGCAGGTCGACTTCGGTCGAGGGAGGCCGGACCAAGCCGGCAAAACCGACACCGGGGTACCGGTACTGCTGGTCAAGGATGCCCCCTAGGCGCTCGGCAGCGGCACCCGAAGGACCACCTTGGTGCCGCCGGTCGTTCCCTCGTCCCAGCCGATCGAGCCATGCAACTGGCTGGCGCGATGACGCATGCCCCGGGTGCCCTGTCCGTCCCCCTCACCGGGATGCCAGGGCTCGGGGCCGTCGTCGGTGATGTCGAGGAGCAACTCATCTTCGCCGAGCGCCGAGACGCGAATACGCACCCGACCGGGGCGGGCGTGGCGCAGCGCATTGCTGATCGCCTCGCGCACGATGCGATAGAGGTGCAGGGCGTGGCCGTGATCGAGCGGCGGGTCCGGCAGGTCGTCGGCCTGCTGCCATTCCAGGGCAACGTCGCCGGACGCGAGTCGGCTCTCGGCCTCGGCGCGCATCTCGCCGAGCACCTGCAGCAACGTCCCCGGCTCGCCGCGCGATCGCGAAACCACGTCGCGCAGATCCTGTAGTGCGGTGCGCGCCAGGTCGGCCTGTTCGGGCGTACTCGCACCGTGGACCAGCTCGAGCAGCTTGGCGCCGATGTCGTCGTGCAGATCGCTGAAAATCCGGTCGCGCTCCTCGGCGATGATCTCGGTCCGGCGCAGCCGCGCGAGGTCGGCCGATTCACCGCTGGTCTCCCCGGCCTGATCCTCCATCTCGAGCTGGGTCCGAAGCCGATGATTGGACCGTGCCAGACCGATGGCGACAGCGGCGGCAGCAACAGCGATCATCCACGGCCAGATCGTCATTTCTCGTCGTCATCCAGTTCGGCCAGACGCTCGGAAACGGTCTTCGTCCTGGGATGGTCGTCGCCCAGCGCATCGCGCATGACCGGCAGGGAGAGGGACAGCGCCTCGGCGGCGTGCCCGGGCTCGCCGCCGCGTTCGAGGCAGGTCGCGAAATTGACGCGAAAGAGCGCCGTATGCAGGTGATCCTCGCCGAGTTGATCGGTGGCCATCTCGAGCAGTCGTCGCTGCACCGGCAGGGCCTCGTCGCAGCGATCGCTCTGCATCAGGTTGTAGGCCAGATTGTTGTAGTCGGCCAGGTCGGTGGCCGAAGGCCCGCCCGGCATGCTCTCGTTCTGTTCGACCAGTATCCTGAGGACGCGAATGGCCTCATCGTAGTCGCCGCGCTCGGAGGCGACCTGGGCGTAGAGGTTGCCGAGAATGCGCACCGTCTCGGCCTCGAGCCCGAGCTGCTCAACGAGCCCTTCGTAGCCGCGCCTGACCAAGGGCCAGGCCGCCTCGGCCCGGCCATCGAAAGCCAGCACCGTGGCCAGGCCGCCCCGGGCCTGGTGAGTCAGCGGGTGATCCTCGCCCAGGACTTCACGGCGCAGCGCCAGCGTGCTTCGGTAAATCGATTCCGCTTCGTCGTAGCGCGCCAGCGCACTCAGGCTCAGGGCCACGATTTCTCGGATCTCGAGGGTCAGCGGATGGCGCGGTCCCAGGCGGGCTTCGGCCGCCCCGGCCGTTGAGCGCCCCAATTCGATGGACTCCTCATAGCGACCCTGCTTGTGCAGGTTCATCGCCAGGGTTCGGCGCAGGCGCAGGGTCCGGTCACCGGATCCGGCTGCCGTCGCGTCGGAGGCCATCAAGGCCCGCAGAATCTCCTCGGATTCTTCGATGTGACCGCGACGGTCGAGCAGCACCGCCTCGTGCAGGCGCGCTTCGTAGAGCAGGCCGTCATTGGTCGTCGAAGCATCCAGGCTGTCCAGCTCTGTAATCAGATCTCGCGTCAACGCCAAGGCTTCGGGCTCGCGGCCGGCAGCGGCCAGCGCCGCGGCGCGGTCCAGCGCAAGCTCCGGCGCATGCTCGGCCCCGCTGCGGGCGCGCAATTCAGAGGCACGGGCCAGCGCCTGAAGCGCGATCTCCCCACGCCCCAGGCTGGAATAGGTATTGCCGAGGGTACGGTGAAGCTGGGCGGCCACGCCGGGCGCCAGGTTGCCGGGACTATCCAGCTTGGCGCGCGCCACGTCGAGGACGTCGAGCACCGTCAGACGCTCGCCGAGCGCGTTCTCCGGGTCGGCGGCGGTAAGCATGTCCTGCAGGAATTCGGTGACCGCTTCGCGCTCGGCGAGTCTGGCCTCGGCGAGCCGGCGTGCCTTGGACTCCGATACGGCGAAGTGCGTCGACGCCGCCGTGGCCGCAAGCAAGCTGACGACCGCAATCGCCAGGCTCGCCGACAGGGCCTTGTGGCGTCGCACGAACAGCGCGGCCAGGTAGGCCGGCGACGGCGGTCGGGCTGCAATCGGCTGGCGGGCCAGGTAACGTTCGATGTCGGCCGCCAGGTCCGCGGCCGAGGCGTAGCGCTGGGTCGTGTCGGCAGCAATCGCCTTCATCACGATGGTCTCGACATCCCCGCGCGTCGCGACCACCAACTTGGAAAGGGGACGCGGCGATTCCCGGGTCACGGCGAGGATCGCGGCCGTCATCGACTTCTCGTCCAGGCCCGAATACGGCAATTCACCGCTGAGCAGTTCGTAGGCCACGACGCCCAGCGCGTAGACGTCCATGCGCGGATCCGCCGCAGCCTGCTTTCCCGAGAGCTGTTCGGGCGACATGTAGGCGATCGTACCGAGAATCTCGCCCGTCGCCGTCATCTGTGCGGCGCCGTCCTCACCCACCACATGCGCGATGCCGAAGTCCAGCACACGCGGCGCGCCGTTCTCGTCGACGACGATGTTCTCGGGCTTGAGATCGCGGTGGACAACGCCGCGAGTGTGGGCGTAGTGCATAGCCCGCGCGAGCTCGGCAATCAGCGCCAGGCGCTCGTCGATTCCCAGTCGCTTCGAGTCGGCATACTCGCGCAGTTCCCGGCCGCGGACGTATTCCATGGCCAGGTAGGGAGCCTCGCCCGGACCTTCCGTGACGGTGCCTGCGGCATAGAGGCGCGCAATGTTGGGGTGTTCGAGGGCCCCGAGCAGTCGAATCTCGCGGGCGAATCGCTGATGGAAGTCCGAGCGCAATCGCGGATTGCGCAGGAGTTTCAGGGCAACCTCGCGGTCGGCTGCCCGCTCACGCGCCAGCCAGACCCGGCCGGACGCGCCCTCGCCCAGAACGCGCAGGAGACGATAGGGCCCGAAAGCCGATGCCTCGTGATCCGTTGCCTTGTCTCGACGCTCGTCGTTCATCGCGTGCTTCCCCCTTTCG
>JAASTB010000182.1 GCA_021767625.1 Wenzhouxiangella sp. | reverse complement strand
TCGGACAGTTCCGGCCAGGCATCGAGGAAATTCGACTCCCAGGCCATCAGGGTTCGATCATAGTCCGGGCCGAAATTGTGCCAGTCCTCGAGGACCAGGAGACCTTCCTTGGCGCGGGTCAGTTGCGCTTCGGAGGGAATCACGCCGCCGGGGAAGATGTACTTTCGGATCCAGCGGTCGGCGGTCGTGCGGCTGACATTGCCGCCGATGGTGTGCAGCAGGGCCAGGCCGCCGGCCTTGAGCCGTGCACGAACCAGCTCGAAGAAGCCGCGATAGTTCTTGGGACCGACGTGCTCCATCAGCCCGACGCTGACGACGCGATCGAAGGACTCGGGCTCGTCCATGGCCTCCCTGTAGTCCTGCAGGCGAATATCCACAGGCAGTCCCTGGCAGATCCGGCGGGCGTACTCCACCTGCCGACGGCTGATATTGAAGCTCACCACTTCACATTCGTGCTCGGCGGCCAGGTAGCGTGCCAGCTCGCCGAAACCGCCGCCGAGCTCGAGAATCCGCATACCCGGTTTCAGATCCAGTTTGTGCGCCACCAGCGCCAGCTTGGCGCGTTGGGCTTCGTCGAGGGAGTCGATCCACCCTTCCCGGCCGTAGTAGGCGCAGGTGTACTGCATGGTCGGGCCGAGCATGGCCTCGTAGAGACGATTGGAAAGATCATAGTGCTGCTCGGCCACCTGGCGGGAACGCCGACGGGTCTGCTGGTTGGCGAGCTTGCTCAGCAGGACCTGGAGGATCGTCGACGGGGTGCGGATATGGTCTTCGATGCGGGCACGCTGGACGCGAACGAAAAACTCGTCGAGGCTCTCGGCGTCCCACCAGCCGTCCATGTAGGCCTCGCCCACGCCGAGCGATCCTTCGGCCAGCGCACGCCGGTAGAAGCGGTCGTCGTGAACTTTCAGGTCCCAGGGCCGATCGCCGTCGATCTGCACATCGGCGGCCTCGAGCAGTTCTGCCACTTTCCGTTTCGCTGACACCACGCCGCTCCCTCTGTCACGGTGGTTTCCAGTCGAATTGCAGCCGCCAGGCAAGCCCCCTTCCGCCTGATCGACACTTGCCAGCAAGCCTAGTCTTCCGAACCCGGCCGGTCAAGGCGCCGTACTTGTCAGGATCCGGGCAGAAGTAGGAAGCAGCTTCGTCGAGCGATCAGCGCAGGAGCAGGACGGGGATGGTGCAATTGCGCAGAACGCTGGTGGTCGTACTGCCGACGATCAGGTGGCGGATGCGCGAGTGTCCGTAGGCGCCCATGACCAGCAGGTCGATATCGAGTGACTCGACCTGTTCTGCAATCACGTGTTCGGCATTGCCCGGCCGCACAACGACTTGCGGCGTATAGCAGGCGGCGCCCAGCTCTCGACGGGCCCAATCCAGCCTGTCGCGCAGCTGTCCGTCCTCGCTGCCGGCAACGATCAAGTGGCAGCCGAGCCCGCGCAGAAGCGGACTCTGGCAGACCATGGCCACGCACTTGCGGCTGGTGTCGCTGCCGTCGTAGGCGATGGCGAAGGACCGAACCGGACGGAACCGTCGCGAGGCAACGAGCAAGGGGCGATGAACCGCGCGGACGGTGCGCTCGAGGTTGGCGCCCAGGTGGCCCTTGCCGGAGTCGACCGACTCGCCGCGCTTGCCGATGACGAACAGACGGACGTCTTCTTCCAGCTGCGTGGCGGTTTCGACGAGCGTGCCGTGACGTTGCAGGCTCTCGGGCTCCCGGGCTCCTGCCTGCGCAGCACGTTCGGTGGCGCGCTCAAGCAGGGCGCGGCCGTGCTGCATGGCCAGGCGCGAGCGCTGGGCATCGAGCTCGGCCAACTCTTCCAGCAGGGTCGACTGCGTATCGACGCCGATACTGCCGCTGTAGTCGGCCGAAACCGCCCCGGCCGTTTCCCGGTCGAGGACATGCAGGCAGACCAGCGCGGCCTCCAGTCGTGCAGAAGCCCAGGCGGCGTGGTCGATCACCGAGTCGGCATAAATCGACGTATCGAGGCAGGCCATGACCTTGCCGTCTTGGGGAATGGTATAGGCAGTCTTGCTCATCGCAGTGTATCCATCAGTGACCCAGCAGTTTCTCGGCATCGGGCTTGTCGTGGACACCCAGCCGGTCGACGAGCGTCCGGCTCGCCTCGTCCATGCCGACGACCTCGACTTCGACCCCCTCGCGCCGGAACTTCAGTATCACCCGGTCCAGCGCGCCAACGGCGCTGAGGTCCCAGAAGTGGGCCGCGGTGACGTCGATCCGCACGCGCTCGACCACTTCCCGGAAGTCGAAGGCGGCGAGAAATTCCGCGGCAGAGGCGAAAAAGACCTGCCCGGTGACGGTGTAACGGCGGGTCCGGCCCTCGTCTTCCTGATGCCTGGCCACGACCAGGACCTGCCCGACCTTGCGGGCAAAGCCCAGCGCGGAGAGCAGCACGCCGGTCAGCACGCCCTTGGCCAGGTCGTGAGTGAATACGGTGACCACGACCGTTCCGATCATCACCAGGCTCGATGTCCGGGGATGGTGCCTGAGATTGGCGATCGACTGCCAGCTGAAAGTGCCGATCGAGACCATGATCATGACCGCCACCAGGGCCGCCATGGGAATCATGCCTACGTAATCACCCAGGAAGACCACCATCAGCAGGAGGAAAACACCGGCGACCAGGCTTGAGAGCCGCCCGCGCCCGCCGGATTTCACGTTGATCACCGACTGCCCGATCATGGCGCATCCGGCCATGCCGCCGAAGAAACCGGAGACGATGTTGGCCAGCCCCTGCCCCCTGGCCTCGCGGTGCTTGTCGCTGGGCGTGTCGGTCAGGTCGTCGACGATCTGCGCGGTCAGGAAGGACTCGAGCAGGCCCACGACCATCATGGTCGTCGAGACCGGGAGAATGATCATCAGCGTTTCGAGCGTCCAGGGAATGTCGGGCAGCAGGAAGGTGGGCAGGGAGTCGGGCAATTCGCCCTTGTCCCCCACGGTCGGCACCTCGAGGCCCATCGCGACCGCCGCGACCGTCAGCAGCACGATGGCCACCAGCGGTGATGGAACGGCGCGCGTGAGGTACGGCAGGCCGTAGATGATCAGCAGACCGGCGGCAACCATCGGGTACACCATCCCGGGCACACCGATCAGCTCCGGGAGTTGGGCCAGGAAAATGAGAATCGCCAGCGCATTGACGAAACCGGTCACGACCGAGCGCGACACGAAGCGCATCAAATCGGCGAGCTTGAGATAGCCGGCGACGATCTGCAGCAGGCCGGTCAGCACCGTGGCGGCGAGCAGGTACTGCAGGCCGTGGTCGCGCACCAGGGTCACCATCAGCAAGGCCATGGCGCCCGTGGCCGCCGAGATCATGCCGGGGCGGCCGCCCGTGAACGCGATCACCACGGCGATGCAGAACGAAGCATACAGCCCGACCCGCGGATCCACGCCCGCGATCAACGAAAAGGCGATCGCCTCGGGAATCAGGGCCAGCGCGACCACGAGGCCGGCCAGCACGTCGGCACGGATATTGGACAGCCAGTCGCGCCGGACGGCGTAGAGGACATTCATTCGGGCAATACCTTCTGGGCCCGAACAGCGATGCCCGGCCTGTGGGATATGTCTTGGGAGTCGAGTCAGGACAACGGCGCGACCACAGAAGTCGAAACCGCCCCTGATGAACCGCCATCGAAGCGGCGCGCATTGTAAACCAGTTTGCGGTTCTTGACACTTCTGCACGGACATTCGCCCCCGGTTCGCGATAGATTTGTCGTCATGAAGCAGCCCAGCGTCCTGATCGTCGACGACGATGTCGAGCTCTGTGCGATGCTCGAGGAGTTTCTCGCCGGCGAAGGCATGAACGTGACCAGCGTCCATGACGGAGAGGCCGGCCGCACCCGGGCCACCGGGCCGCAGCCGCCAGACGCCGTGGTTCTCGACGTGATGATGCCCGGCGCCAACGGGTTCGACGTGCTGCGCGAAATCAGACGCCACGGCGATGTGCCCGTGATCATGCTCACCGCCCGGGGCGACGACACCGACCGGATCGTCGGGCTTGAACTGGGCGCCGACGATTACCTCCCCAAACCCTTCAATCCGCGCGAGCTGGCCGCGCGCCTGCGGGCCGTGTGGCGGCGCGGCCGTCCCGGTCCCGCCGCAGGAGGTGCGGCACAGGTCGGTTGCCTGCGCCTGGATCCGGAGCACCGTAACGCCGAGGGGGCGGCCGGCCGCCTCGCGCTCACGGGCGCGGAATTCGCCCTGCTGGAGTTGCTGGCGCGCACGCCCGGCGAAGTCCGCTCCAAGGACGAACTTTCCCGGCACGCCCTCGGCCGCGAGGCCATGCCCTTCGATCGCAGCGTGGACACGCACGTGAGCCGATTGCGCCACAAGCTGGAGGCCGCGCGTGCCGGGGTCAGCATCCGCAACGTCCGCGGGCGCGGCTACTGCCTGACCGCCGACGGAGAAGCACCGTGAACCGGCTTTCGGTTCGCGTCTTCCTCGCCTTCTGGGCGGTCATCGTGCTGACCCTGGTCTCGGTGGTCGTGATCAACTCCCAGATCCACCGCTACCAGCGCGGCGAGGAGTTCGAGCAGGAGCGCGCGGAGTTCATCGAGGAACGGGTCCTCGCCCCCGCTCAGGCGGCGCTGAACCGGCACGGTGAGCGCGGCCTGAAGCGATGGCTGGTGGCCGCAAGGGCCCGCTCCCGCGTGCTGGATTTGCACGTGGTCGACGCGAGCGGCACGGAGCTGCTCGGCGAACGCTTGCCGCGGCGCGGACGCCCGCTGGTCGAGTCCTGGCAGTCCGGTCAGGCGGTGGACCGGCCGGGCAGCACACACCGCTGGGCGCGCGAGCTCCGGGCACCGGACGGCGATCAATACCTGCTGATCGTCTCGCGCCCGCCCCGGCCCTTCCTTTTTCGCCTGTTCGGGCCTTTCGGCCCGCTGGGCCTGCTTGTCGTCGCCATTGTCATCAGCGGCTTGATCAGTTTCGCCCTGGCCCGCTATATCGCCCGCCCCATGCAGCGCATGCGCGAGGCCGGTAGTGCGCTGGGCAGCGGCGACCTGGCCGCTCGCCTGCCGGAGCGGCTTGCCCGCCGACGCGAC